>NZ_JAYFER010000197.1:0-27311 GCF_055795065.1 Lyngbya sp. CCY1209 | reverse complement strand
AAGCTGACTCGCCGAAAGAGAAAGTCTGGATAGTGATATTCAGAATCCCCGTCACTTTAGTGCGGGGAGTACGTCAAAGCGTCGATTTCGAGGCGGAATATCAGGTGGCGAATTCCCGAGAAGGGGTTGGGGACTTTTTCTTCGATATCAGTCCCCCCTACGGCTATTCCCTGCTTCGGGATTTTCAGGTCTGGCGGGAGGGAGAACGCCTCGATCCGATCGCGCCGGGAAATTACAGTTTTCCGTTTCAGTTGCCACCGGGGGAGAGGACGACATTTCAGGTCAAATATAAAGCTCAGGGTGCGCCGCGCTGGGTGTATGAATCCGTCGGACAGTTGTTGTCGAATTTTCGGTTAAATGCGATCGCCAATTTCCCCGACGCCGATTTTGCCGGGGCAATTCCCACCCTCACGGAGGAACGGGGACGGCTGCGGGAAATGACCTGGGTTTTCGAGGGCAACGTTTCGGTCCGCAATCCCTTCGGCGTGTTTACGGCGACGGAATCGGTGAAAAATACGGGGGTTCTGCCGCGTTTATTACTGTTGGCACCGGGGATTTTTCTGTGGTGGATTCTGCTGCTTTATTTTTCCATACCGATGGGGTTGAAGGATGTGGCGATCGCGGCGGGAATATTTTTTGCCAGTTTGCTAATGTTGACCTATACCAGCCGTCTGGTCGATCCGCGTCTGGCGTGGACGGTCATTTCTGGGATTTGGTTAGTGTTAATGTGGGGGTTGGGGTCGAACCGCTGGAGTGCCGGAGCCGCGATCGCCTGTACGGTGGCCGGGGGTGTCCTCCCGGTTTTTGCCCTGCTGGTCCCCTACAGCGGCCTGACGTTGGGAGTGGCGGGACTGCTGTCCGTCGCCTGGTTGGCAATCCGGCACTGGTACGGGTTCTGGAAGCCGACGAAAAGCTAAATTTCCGAATCGCGAACGGTTGACCGCAAGCTGATAGCTGATAGCTGATAGCTGACAACTATAATCGACGGGGGGTCGGCGTGGTTTCGCGCTTGAGTGCGATCGCGCCCCCCCCATTTCTGATTGATAGCAGTCGCCAAAACGGTCGGGACATCCGAAAAGCCCGAAACCTAGCAATGATAGGCTGTCAACCTTTGCTGAATGCTGAATGCTGAGAGCTGATTGCCATAAAAAAGCCGGGTGAGTGATGGCTTTGGCTCGACCCGGCTCAATTTAAGGCATCTTTCAAAACTGTCCGCGCGGCGAGATGATTTCGAGTTGAAGTCAAAATCTCCGCTTCTCGCTGGAGGCGAGCCACCGTATCCTGCATTTCCAGGAGCGTCTGCTGTTCGGAGGCGACGCCGTAGAGGTTGCTGGCGACCCAGTAGGAGAGTTCGGTGGGGAGGTCGGGGATGTCGTCGGGGAGTTCGATGGGTTGGTCCATCAATTTGCCCGAGAGTTGGACCACATCCCGCAGCAAGATTTCCACATCTTTAGCCAGGGGTCTGAGGTCGGTGGTGGGTGGCTCATCTTCGATCCATTCCACCAAACCAACGAGGTAGGGTTTTTCCCGCACCGCTTCCAGGACTCGGAATCGCTGCTGTCCCAGGGTCATAATTTTCATGCGATCGTCGGGCAACCGCTGGTATTGAATCACTTCGGCGCAGCAGCCGACGGAAGCGACTTGCCCCTGGGTGGGATCGAACATCAGCACCCCGAAGCGGCGATCGCTCTCCAGGATGGTGTTCATCATGATCCGGTAGCGAAATTCAAAAATGTGCAGGGGCAGCGGTCGGGCTGGAAACAGGACCACTTCCGGCAGCGGAAACAGGGGAAGTTCTCGAACAGCAAGAGAGGAAGATGATGCCATTGTCCCTTAGTACAGTGTGCGCTTCTTTCTTTTTACTTTAGCGGATTTCGGGCTACCCCTGTTTTGGCGAAACGTCCTAGAGTTTGACTTCGATATCCACCCCGGCGGGCAAATCGAGTTTCATCAGGGCGTCGATGGTTTTTGAAGAGGGCTGATAGATGTCGATGATCCGGCGGTGGGTGCGGGTCTCGAAGTGTTCCCGGGAATCTTTATCGACGTGAGGAGAGCGCAGGACGCAGTAAATCCGGCGTTTGGTGGGCAGGGGAATCGGTCCGATCGCGGTGGCCCCGGTGCGGTTGGCCGTATCGACGATCTTCTCGCAGGAGGTGTCGAGGAGGCGGCGATCGAAGGCTTTGAGACGGATGCGAATTTTTTGCTGCTGAATGGTAGCCATTGTGTGCTGTTTAGTTTTCGAGGTTCGGTTTGATTTCAGTTGCGACGGGTCGAACTCCGATGGAGGGGAATTCGACCGGGCAAAAGGGCGCAGAAAAGCAACCCGGACTCGGATCGCTTTTCTGCCAGTTTAAAGTCGGTCGAACGGCTGCGATGTCACCTTATTTGATAATCTTGGCAACGACACCGGCTCCGACGGTGCGGCCGCCTTCGCGGATAGCGAAGCGCATTCCCTGCTCGATCGCGATCGGGCAGATCAATGTCACCGTCATATTGATACGGTCTCCCGGCATCACCATTTCCGGCTTGCTACCGTCATCGGCAGTATATTCATCAATCGTACCCGTCACGTCCGTTGTCCGAACGTAGAACTGGGGACGATAGCCCGAGAAGAACGGAGTGTGACGCCCACCTTCCTCTTTTTTGAGGATGTAGACTTCCGCCTCAAATTGGGTGTGGGGCGTGATCGATCCGGGCTTGGCAATCACCATGCCGCGCTCGATATCGGCCTTTTGAATCCCCCGGAGCAGCAAACCCACGTTGTCTCCGGCCATCCCTTCGTCCAGAGTCTTCTGGAACATTTCCACACCGGTGACGGTGGTGCTGCGGGTATCTTTGATTCCGACGAGTTCGACGGTTTCGCCGACCTTGACTTTACCCCGCTCGATCCGGCCCGTGGCCACCGTACCCCGACCCGTGATCGAGAAGACATCTTCCACCGCCATCAAGAAGGGCTTATCGATGGCCCGCTCGGGAGTGGGGATGTACTTATCTACCTCGTCCATCAGGGCGTGAATCTTGTCAACCCAGTCATTATCACCCCGGCCGGTGGTCGGGTTTTCGGTCAGAAACTCCAGGGCTTGCAGGGCGGAACCCGAAACGATGGGGATGTCGTCGCCCGGAAAATCGTAAGAACTCAGCAGTTCCCGCACTTCGAGTTCGACAAGTTCGAGCAGTTCTTCGTCGTCCACCATGTCCGCCTTGTTCAGGAAGACCACGATGCTGGGAACGCCCACCTGCTTCGCCAACAGGATGTGTTCGCGAGTTTGGGGCATCGGACCGTCCGCCGCGGAAACCACCAGAATCGCGCCGTCCATCTGAGCCGCGCCGGTGATCATGTTCTTCACATAGTCGGCGTGTCCGGGGCAGTCCACGTGGGCGTAGTGGCGGTTTTCCGTTTCGTACTCCACGTGGGCCGTGTTGATGGTGATCCCCCGCTGCTTCTCTTCGGGAGCGGCGTCGATGTCGTCGTACTTCCGAGCCTTGGCTCCGCCTGCCGCCGCCAATGCCATTGTGATTGCAGCGGTCAGCGTGGTTTTGCCGTGGTCAACGTGACCGATGGTACCGATGTTAACGTGGGGTTTATTCCGTTCAAATTTTGCGCGTGCCATATTGATGTTTCGTTTGAGATTCTAGATGTTGGACGATCGAATTGGCGAGTGGGGGGAAAGAGCGGCGGGGCAATTTAAGTGAAGCCGACACCGCCCCCTCACCACCCCCATCTCTAGCTGCCTTTGCTCTTGGCGATGATGGTTTCAGCCACGCTGCGAGGAACCTCGTCGTAATGGCTGAACTCCATCGAGAAGATCCCACGACCTTGGGTCTTCGAGCGGATATCGGTGGCGTAGCCAAACATTTCCGCCAGGGGAACCTTGGCGACCACCTTGGCGATTCCCTGACTTTGATCGGTCTCCTGACCCTCAATTTGGCCGCGACGGGAGTTGAGGTCGCCGATCACGTTCCCGATGAAATCTTCGGGAACTTCGACCTCCACTTTCATCATCGGCTCCAACAGCACGGGGGAAGCCTTGGTTACGCCGTCCTTGATTGCCATCGAGCCGGCAATCTTGAACGCCATTTCCGAGGAGTCCACATCGTGGTAGGACCCGTCCACCAAAGTGGCTTTGATGTCGATGAGCGGATACCCGGCGATGATTCCGGATTCGCAGGCTTCCTTCATCCCCTGTTCCGCCGGATTGATATATTCCTTGGGAACAGACCCCCCGACGATCTTGGAGACGAATTCAAATCCGGTGCCCGATTCGCCCGGTTCGAGTTCGATCACCACGTGGCCGTACTGACCTTTACCGCCACTTTGACGGATAAATTTGCCTTCGGTGCGAATGGACTTGCGGATGGTTTCTCGATAGGCCACCTGGGGGGCGCCGATGTTCGCTTCGACTTTGAACTCCCGCAACATCCGGTCTACCAGAATTTCCAGGTGCAGTTCCCCCATCCCGGCGATCACCGTCTGGTTGGTTTCCGGGTCGATGGAAACCCGGAAGGTCGGATCTTCTTCCGAGAGGGACTGCAGGGCTTTGGAGAGTTTCTCCATATCCTGCTTGGTTTTCGGCTCCACCGCCACGGAAATGACCGGTTCGGGGATGAACAGGGACTCGAGGATAATCGGGTTGGCGTCGTCGCAGATCGTGTCTCCGGTCAGGGTGTCCTTCAAGCCCAACGCCGCCCCGAGGTCGCCGGCTCGAAGTTCTTCCACTTCGATGCGATCGTCGGACTTGAGGACGATCAGGCGAGAAACCCGCTCTTTTTTGTCCTTGGTGGAATTGTAAATGTAACTGCCTTTTTGGAGGATGCCGGAATAGACCCGCACGAAGGTCAGGCGCCCGTAGGGGTCAGCCATCACCTTGAAAGCCAGAGCCGACAGCGGGACATCATCATCCGCCGGACGAACCGCTTCTTCTCCGTTGGGGAGAATTCCCTTGATGGGGGGAACCTCCGTCGGAGCCGGAAGATAGTCTACCACAGCATCCAAAAGCCGTTGAACGCCCCGGTTCTTGAATGCGGAACCGCACAGCATGGGAACCATCGTCCCTTCGATGGTCGCCTTGCGAATGCCGTGACGGACTTCATCCTCGGTCAGCGGGTCGCCCCCTTCCAAGGATTCGAGATATTTCTCCATCAGGGCTTCGTCGGTTTCGGCGATCGCTTCGAGCATTTTCTCCCGGTATTCGGCGACCAGATCTTTGACTTCTTCAGGAATCTCGTCGCTGACTTGGATATCAGTTCCCAGGTCGTTGGTGTACATATAGGTCTTCATGCCGACCAAATCCACCAGGCCGTGGAAGTCACTCTCGCGGCCGATGGGAACCTGAATGGGAACCGCATTGGCCCGGAGGCGATCGCGGATCTGGTTGTAAACCTTGAAGAAGTCGGCTCCCGTGCGATCCATCTTGTTGACGAATACAATCCGGGGCACCCGATACCGCTCGGCCTGACGCCAGACGGTTTCGGATTGGGGCTGGACGCCGCCGACGGAACAAAAGACTGCGATCACCCCATCCAGAACCCGCATCGAGCGCTCGACTTCGATGGTGAAGTCCACGTGACCCGGGGTGTCGATGATGTTGATGCGATGGTCGAGCCAACTGGTACTAATCGCAGCAGCCGTGATGGTGATCCCACGCTCCCGCTCTTGAGCCATCCAGTCGGTCACAGCAGTTCCGTCGTGGACCTCGCCCATTTTGTGAACCACGCCGGAGTAGAACAGGATTCTCTCAGTGGTGGTCGTTTTGCCCGCATCGATGTGGGCTGCGATGCCGATATTACGTACTCTCTCAAGCGGGATGGTACGTGCCACAGCTACCTCCTTTTTAAACCTTTATTAAGATTTTATACGTTTCTGGAACTGACTGCTAACCCAAACCAATTTTAGTACCGATAGTGGGCGAAGGCTTTGTTGGCTTCTGCCATCCGGTGCGTCTCTTCCCGCTTCCGAACCGCACTCCCGGTTTCGTTGGCCGCATCCATCAGCTCGTTGGCTAGTTTGCTGGCCATCGATCGCCCGGAGCGCGTTCTCGAAAAGTGGATCAGCCAGCGCAGGGCCAGGGTCGTCCCCCGCTCGGAGCGGACTTCCATCGGCACCTGGTAGGTCGCACCGCCGACCCGGCGGGCTTTCACTTCCACCAGGGGCGTGGCGTTCCGCACGGCTTTTTCAAACAACTCCAGCGGGTCGGAGCCAGTGCGCTCTCCGATGGTGACCAGCGCGTCATCAACAATCCGGTGAGCGACGGATTTTTTTCCGTGCCGCATGATACGGCGCACCATCATGTTGACCAAGCGACTGTTATATTTCGGATCGGGGGGAACCGGACGTTTTTGAACTACCCGACGGCGAGACATAGTTATCTTCCCTCAACACTAAATTCATTCACTACAAAATTGCAGCTCTGGGAATCCCGGGAGACCGAGGTTTTCATCGGACGACAAAAGCCGGCGACCCTAGATTCCCGAAACTCTCGCGACTTACTCTTTCGGACGCTTCGCCCCGTACTTGGAGCGGCCCTGGCGCCGATCTTTGACCCCGGCGGTGTCCAACGTTCCACGAATGATGTGATATCGAACGCCGGGTAAATCCTTGACCCGACCGCCGCGAATCATGACAACCGAGTGTTCCTGCAAGTTGTGTCCGATGCCCGGAATATATGCTGTCACTTCAAAACCAGAGGTGAGCCGCACCCTTGCCACCTTACGAAGTGCTGAATTTGGTTTTTTGGGCGTTGTCGTATAAA
This sequence comes from Lyngbya sp. CCY1209, assembly GCF_055795065.1. Lineage (NCBI taxonomy): Bacteria > Bacillati > Cyanobacteriota > Cyanophyceae > Oscillatoriales > Microcoleaceae > Lyngbya > Lyngbya sp. CCY1209. The sequence goes on along the minus strand of NZ_JAYFER010000197.1, from coordinate 20,562 downwards.
CACGGGTACACACGCCGCGGCGCTGCGGACAACTCTTGAGAGCTGGAGACTTCGTTTTTTTCAGAGTCTTTTCCCGTGCAGAACGAATGAGTTGCTGTATAGTGGGCATAAGTTACCACATAATCTATCAATTCGGCAGTTTTAAGGGTTGCGGTATCTCCATTGAAATACCCCTCCCCGGGCTGGGGATGGGATTTTCATCTTAATCTATAAGTCAGATGCGGATACCCAAAACTCTATATTAGAGGATGAAACGGCTTTTGGCAAACTTTTTTTTCGGTGGGTGCGGGGGGAGGGGAACATTTCCTTCACGACTTGGAGACAAAGGAGTGACCGCAGCCGCAAGTCCGGGCCGCATTGGGGTTGTCAAATCGAAATCCGCCGCCCATCAAATCTTCCGAGTAGTCGAGGGTCAACCCCTCGATATAGGGCAAGCTCTCGCGGTCTGTCACCACTTGCAGGGGACCGCACTGGCCAACCACGTCCGTCGGCCCCGGGAGCGACTCGAATCCAAACTGGTAGACCCAATCGCAGCATCCGCCCGACTTCACCGCCAACCGAAACAGGAGGTCGGGGTCATTCTGCTTGGATTTCCGGCGCAGCACTTCGTTGAGAGCCGCTTGAGTAATCTCAATCATAGATCGGGGAATGAAGAATGGGGACAAAACCAAAAAAAGTTCGTCGTCAGGGTTTGAGAGTCGTCGGATGTCCGGACTTTCTGGCGATCGGTGTCGTCGAGTCGGAAACGGAGTCCGCCGTCTCAATTAGCCCCATCAGTGTATCATTTCGGCGAATCCGAGACCACCTGCAATCAAGAACCTTCCCAAGCCGTCCCCGATCCTGAAAAGCGGTGGCAACTTGGAAAGGCAGTTAGTCCGAGCATTTAATTAATTGGAGCGTTCGAGGGAACAGTGCGATCGCATTAGCCAGCCCGAGAGTAATCGTCCTGGAAGCGAACGATGTCGTCTTCGCCGAGATATTCTCCGTTTTGAACTTCAATGAGTACCAGGGGAATGACGCCGGGGTTTTCCAGGCGGTGGTTCGTGCATTGGGGGACGTAGGTAGATTGGTTGGAGAAAATCACCTCTTCGTTGTCGCCGCAGGTCACTTTCGCCGTCCCGGAGACCACGATCCAGTGTTCGCTGCGGTGGTGGTGCATTTGCAGGCTGAGGCGGTGTCCGGGGTTGACCTCGATGCGCTTGATCTTGTAGCCGGGCCCCTCTTCGAGAGTCGTAAATGAACCCCAGGGCCGCAGCTCAGTGGCGGCAACAGCTTGAATGGAGGTCGATTTTTCGAGGGCGGAAACTGTTGAACGGTCTTGGGTGGCTACCATAATAATCTTCTGTCCTTAGAAATATAGCGGGCTAAAAACAAGTCAGTTAAAACTCGAGTCGCTGAAGACTCGGGAACTCAAGTGCCGAGGTTATCCGGCCCTTTGAGACCCTATCCAACCATAGCAAACAGATCGGGGGAGATGTCACCCCGTTTCGTCCCCAACTGAAGAATTTCGAGGAAGTTTTATCAAAACTTTACTCAATCGGGCGGGAGCTTTACATTGGGCCGGGGAAATCGGGGGGAGGGAAAGATTAAGAGTCGTCAATTGTCGGCGGTCAATTTGACCCCGATGCCGTTGTGGACGGGGGCTGCGGTCTGCGGGGGGCGATCGATGAGTTGGCCGCCGAGGTAGAGGCCGCTGGAGCTTCCCCCGTCCAAATTGAGGGCTTCGACGGCGCCGAGTTGTCGCATCAGTTCGGCCAGTTCGGCGAGGCTCGGTCCGGTTCCGCCGGGGCTCTGGTGTACGATCGCCAGCAGGAGCCGATCGCCCGATGTCAGTCCCACGGCGCTGCGGATGGCCGCTTGGCGGGCGAACGCATCGCCAAATTGTTCAGCTTTGGCATCCAGGACGATTTTGTGGTTGTGGAGTAACAGCGGACCGGCACCGAGGCCGTGGGGAAAATCGGACCACGGAGCCGGACGGGTGGCGGTTTCCAATCGCACGGGGGTGCCGGGAGACAGGCGCTCGGCGAGTTCGGGTCGGTTTCGCAGGACCAGTAAATAGCCGTCCGGGGGGATGGGAACGGGCGAGAAATGGGGGGATTTGAGGATCTGATAGCCGACGATGCGATCGCCCCGGACGCTGATGGCTATTTCGCGGTCGCCGAAGGGGCGGTAAACCCTTCCCCAGTCGGGGGTGTAGCGGGACAAACCCGCCCGGATGTAGGCGCTATTGAGTTTTTGGATGGGAACGGATTCACCGCCGGGAAGGAGCAACGTTTCGCTGAGGGTGAGGCGGTCCATGAGGATCTGTTTTTCGTCGGTCCAGGCGATCGCGCCCCGGCCGAGGATCGGGCCGGAGATCCAGCGGTTTTGGTGTCGGATTGCCCCGAGGGGAAATTGATTGTTGCGATTGAAAAAGCCGCCGTTGATAGCGGCCGCCACCCCCGCGCGCCCGGCCACTTCCGCCAAAGGAGCCAGCCCCTCGGGCGAGATCTCCCGGGCGCGGATCGGTTCCAGGGAAATCGCCGGTGATTTCAGGTCAATTTCCAGCCAAACCACCGGAAACCGGACGATTTTAGGCAACAGGGCCGGAGAATGGGGGCTGCGAATTTCCACAGATCGCTGTTGCCACCGCAGTCCCGGCGCCCACTGAATGTCCCGTTCCACCCAAAAATCGGGTCGGATCTCGATCGCCAACCGGGGGGGATCGCCGGAGGAACTGACCCGGGGACGCCAACCGGGGGGGGTGCTGAAAATCAATCGTGTCGGTTGAGAGCGGGTATCGATCCAAATTCCCGCCAGGGGATCGCCGTCGATAGGATAAAATGATCCTTCCCGATCCGGATCGGGTCGGGCGTCGAGGGCGATCGACCACCACACCTGCGGTTGGGGGGTCGGTTTCTCGTCCCCTTCGACGGACGGGGATTTGGGGGATTCTTCTTCCGTCTCGGACGGTTCGGTCTGAATGAGTCGTTCTTGTAACTCGAGGGGGAAAGAGGAGGATGAACCGGTTGGGGAGGTCTCGATTTCAGGGGCTTGCCAGGGAACCGGGCGGTCCAATTCGAGGACGAACCGCCGACACGGGGGGGGCGCTTCCGGAAGCGATCGCCCGGGGGTCTCCCCGCAGTCGGGGAGGAGTGTCGTTTCGACATCTCGGAGGGTGGCGGGGGGGAACGTGAGTTCGAGCACCGTGCCCCGGCTCCAGACTTGCCAGCCCTGTTGGCGGGCCAGGTCAGTCAGATCCAAATATCGGTGGCCGTCCCGGTGGAAAGCGGACAACGCGGGGGAGGCTCCGAACCAGCGGACCGGCTGTCGCCCGCTCTCGGCCGTGTCGAGCAATTCGACCCCCGTCGATCGCATCAATCCCAGGTCGGCGACGCCGACGGATTGGCGGTCGGGGTGGCGGGAATCGTTCCACCGGAGCCAGTTGACCGGGATTTCCCGGCCGTTGAGGGCGATGGTCGCCCCCCGCTCTCCGACGGCGACGTTCCCGGCCCAAACCGGACTCCCTCCGAAACCCGACAGCAGGATGGAAAGAGCCAAAATGCCGATCCGAAGCCGTGGAGGCGAAACCGACATTGTGGAGGAGATGTCATCAGATCTAAATTTTTGGGACACTGACACGGAGAATAGCGTGTATCCTAGAGACTACATCTAAATTTTTGCTGAAACCGTAGCTTCAACACCAACAACTGCGGGGTCTCGGCTACATAATAATAGGGATAAGTGAGCGATCCGGGAAGATCAGGCGGATCGTGCGATCGGCCGACCGGGTATCCCTGGGGGGTGAAACGTCACTCAAATTTGACGGTCGGAGTATCCGTAAGTGTCTCCAGCTTGACGGATGGCGACATCCCTCTCCGCCGAATCCCGCCCGACCACCCGTGTGGGGACTCGCTGGCGATCGCCCGAAACGTGGGAGAAATCAGCGACTCATTCGCATCTCGAAATCTTTGAATTTCCTTCAAACTTGCCGGCATTCTCACTGGTTTATAGTCTTAGCAAATGTCGCCGTTTGCCAGCAGGGGCGAGAGAGCGAATCGTCCCGACGACTGAAACTCGATCAGCTTCAGTTCATTTGTAGTAGGGGCAGTGCATCTGTGCGGGCCCTCTATAATTTCGACCCGTGGGGGCAGCGCCTCCGTGCCGAGCCCCGAGACCACTCAAACACCTGTGTACCTGCCCTGAGCAGCTTGGCGCCACTCATACGCATTCGAGATATGGATAACACAAGAAAAAGCGTGAACCGAAATCATCAACCATTCAATCAGGACATCTTTCACCGAGGCACCCCCTACGCCGGCCAGCGGTGGCTGGCCGAAGAGCGGGACGCCTGTGGGGTCGGTTTGATCGCCAATCCCACGGGGGAAGCCAGCCATCAGATCGTCGAGAAGGCCCTGCCGGCCCTCACCTGTCTGGAACACCGGGGGGGGTGCAGCGCCGACTACGACTCCGGGGACGGGGCTGGTTTGATGACGGCGATCCCCTGGGAACTGCTCCAGGGAGACGATACGATTTCAGGAAATCTGGCCGAATTGGAGTCCTTCAAGGGACTGACGGCCGAGCAACTCCGCGCTCGCTACGGCTTGGCGATGGTGTTCCTGCCCCAGGACGAAAACCGGGCGGTGACAGCCAAAAACGTGATCGGGGACGTGCTGGTGCGGGAAAATCTGACCCTGTTGGGGTGGCGGGCCGTGCCGGTGCGTCCGGAAGTTCTCGGCCCGATGGCGCGGGAAAATCAGCCCCGCATCGAACAGGCGATCGTCTCCTCCAACACCGGAAAAACCGGGGACGAGTTGGAGCGGCAACTGTACCTGGCCCGCCGCTCGGCGGGGGTGGCCCTGGCCGAAGTCGGGCTGCACTGGGGAACGGACGTTTATATGTGTTCCTTCTCCTGCCGGACGGTCGTTTACAAGGGGATGGTGCGATCGGCTGTGCTGGGAGACTTCTACACCGACCTGAAAAATCCCCTCTACAAGACCGCCTTCGCCGTCTACCACCGGCGTTTCAGCACCAACACCATGCCCCGGTGGCCCCTGGCGCAGCCGATGCGCCTGCTGGGACACAACGGGGAAATCAACACCCTGCTGGGGAACATCAACTGGATGCGGGCGCGGGAAGGGATTTTGTCCCACACTTATTGGGGCGATCGCCTCGCGACCCTGAAACCCTTCGTGGACGCCGACAACAGCGACTCCGCCAACCTGGATAACGTCATGGAACTGCTGGTGCGGACGGGGCGATCGCCGTCGGAGGCCCTGATGGTCATGGTGCCGGAAGCGTATCAGAACCAGCCCCTCCTCAAAGGCCGGGAAGAAATCGTCGATTTTTACGAATACCACAGCGGCGTCCAAGAACCCTGGGACGGACCGGCCCTGCTGGTGTTCAGCGACGGCAAACAGGTCGGCGCCTGCCTCGACCGCAACGGCCTGCGTCCGGCCCGCTACTGCATCACCCGAGACGGCATGGTGATCGTCGCCTCGGAAGCCGGGGTGGTGGAAATTCCGGAGGCGGAAATTGTGGAAAAAGGCCGCCTGGGTCCGGGCCAGACGATCGCCGTGGACATGGAAACCCACGAAGTCCTGAAAAACTGGGAGATCAAAGATCGCATCGCCCGCCGCCACCCCTACGGCGAATGGCTGAAAACCCACCGCATCGAAGCCAAAGAACAGCCCTTCGTCGAGGAGCGCTCCACGGACGCTCAAACGCTGCTGCGGCAACAGCTCGCCTTCGGCTACGGCTCGGAAGACATCGACATGGTGATCTCCGACATGGCCAGCCAGGGGAAAGAGCCGACCTTCTGCATGGGCGATGACATCCCCCTGGCGGTGCTCTCCGACAAACCCCATTTGCTCTACGACTATTTCAAACAGCGGTTCGCCCAGGTGACGAACCCCCCCATCGACCCCCTGCGGGAGCGGATCGTCATGTCCCTGACTATGCGGTTGGGAGAGCGGGGCAACCTCCTCGATCCCAAACCGGAAGATGCCGGGATGGTCAAGATCGAGTCCCCCGTGCTCAATGAGGCGGAATTGGAGAATATCCGCAATTCGGGCTTCGAGAGCGCCACCCTGTCCACCCTGTATCCGGTTTCGGCCGGACCCGAAGGGTTGAAAGCGGCGGTCGAGGATCTGTGTAAAAAGGCTCAAGAGGCGGTGGATGCGGGCAAAAAGATCCTGATCCTGTGCGATCGCGGTATCGATGCGGAACAAACCTACATCCCGCCCCTGCTGGCTGTCGGCGCGGTTCACCACCACCTGATCGAGACGGGGAGCCGCCTGAAAGGGTCCCTGGTGGTGGATACGGCTCAGTGTTGGAGCACCCACCACTTCGCCTGCCTGATCGGGTACGGCGCCTCGGCTGTCTGCCCCTATTTGGCCTGGGAAAGCGTCCGGGCTTGGTGGGGGGAAACAAAAACCCAAAAGGCGATGGAACGGGGCAAGTTGCCCCAAATTACCGGGGCTGAGGCTCAAAAAAATTACCGCAAGGCGGTGGAAAATGGCCTGCTGAAGATCCTCTCGAAGATGGGGATTTCCCTGCTCTCTTCTTACCAGGGGGCGCAGATTTTTGAGGCGATCGGCATCGGGGACGATTTGCTGGAATTGGGCTTCAAGGGGACGACTTCCCGCATCGGGGGCCTGACGGTGGCGGAGTTGGGCCAGGAGGTGAACCAGTTCCACGCCAAGGCGTTCCCGGAGTTGGAAGCCAAGAAGCTGGAAAATTACGGCTTCGTCAATTTCTTCCGGCGGGGTGAGTACCACGGCAATAGCCCCGATTTGGCGAAGTTGCTGCACGAAGCGGTGCGCGGCGACGGCAAGAGCAACGGCGCTTCCCCGGGGTACGACCACTATGCCACCTATCAAGAATTTCTCAACGATCGGACGGTGTCGGCGTTGCGGGATCTGTTGGATTTTAATAGCGATCGCGACCCGATTTCCGTGGATGAGGTGGAGTCCGTGGCGGATATCGTGACCCGGTTCTGCAGCGGGGGGATGTCTCTGGGGGCGCTGTCTCCCGAGGCCCACGAGACGCTGGCGATCGCCATGAACCGTCTGGGGGGCAAGTCCAACTCCGGCGAAGGGGGCGAAGATCCGACCCGCTTCCCGGTTCTCGAAGACGTGAACGCCGACGGCATTTCCGCCTCCCGCCCCTATTTGAAGGGTCTGAAAAATGGCGACAGCGCCAGTTCCGCTATCAAACAGGTGGCGTCGGGCCGGTTCGGGGTGACGCCGGAATATCTGATGAATGCCAAATCCATCGAAATTAAGGTCGCCCAGGGTGCGAAACCGGGCGAGGGCGGACAGTTGCCGGGACGGAAGGTGAGCCCCTATATCGCTATGTTGCGGCGGTCGAAACCGGGCGTCACCCTGATTTCTCCCCCGCCTCACCACGATATCTATTCCATCGAGGATCTGGCCCAACTGATCTTCGACCTGCACCAGATCAACCCCGAAGCGACGGTTTCGGTGAAGCTGGTGGCGGAAATCGGCATCGGCACGATCGCGGCGGGGGTGGCCAAGGCCAACGCCGACTACATCCAGATCTCCGGACACGACGGCGGCACGGGCGCCTCTCCCCTGTCCTCGATCAAGCACGCCGGCACGCCCTGGGAATTGGGCCTGACGGAGGTGCACCGGGTGCTGATGGACAACAAATTGCGCGATCGCGTGCGGCTGCGGGTGGACGGCGGCCTCAAGTCCGGTTGGGACGTGATCATGGGGGCGCTGATGGGCGCCGAAGAGTTCGGCTTCGGGACGATCGCCATGATCGCCGAGGGCTGCATCATGGCCCGGATTTGCCACACCAACGGCTGTCCGGTGGGCGTCACCACCCAGAAAGAGGAACTGCGGAAGCGCTTCCCGGGAACTCCGGACCACGTGGTGAATTTCTTCTATTTCGTGGGCGAGGAAGTGCGCCAGTTGTTGGCCCGGTTGGGGTATCGTTCTCTGAAGGACATCATCGGGCGATCGGATTTGCTGAAAATGCGCGACGTCCGCCTCACCAAGACCCAGGCTTTGAATCTGGACGTGCTGACGGCGCCCCCCATCTCGGCGGACAACGACTGGCTGAACCACGAGGACGTCCACAGCAACGGCCCGGTTCTGGATGACGTGCTGTTGGAGGATGCCGACATCGCCGCGGCGATTCGCAACCAGGGCAGCGTCAGCAAGACGGTGCGGATTGTCAACACCGATCGCACCGTGGGCGCCCGCATCGCCGGGAAAATTGCGGCGCTGTACGGCAACACCGGCTTCGAGGGACAAATCGCCCTCACGTTCAACGGTTCGGCCGGCCAGAGTTTCGGCGCCTTCAACCTGCCGGGAATGAAACTCACCCTCAACGGCGAGGCGAATGACTATGTGGGTAAAGGGATGCACGGCGGCGAGTTGATCGTCAAACCCGCTCCCGAAAGCGGCCTCGACCCCTCGGAAAACGTCATCGTCGGCAATACCTGCCTGTACGGCGCCACGGGGGGAACCCTGTTCGCCCGGGGACAGGCCGGCGAGCGCTTCGCCGTCCGCAACTCGATGGGACAGGCGGTGATCGAAGGTGCGGGGGACCACTGCTGCGAGTACATGACCGGCGGTGTGGTGGTCGTCCTCGGAAAAGTGGGCCGCAACGTGGGCGCCGGCCAGACCGGCGGCATCGGCTATTTCCTGGACGAGGACGGCAGTTTCCCCGAGTGCGTGAACCCGGAAATTGTCCGCATCCAGCGGGTTTCGACGCACTCAGGGGAGCGGCAGTTGAAGGCGTTGATCGAGCGCCACGCGGAATTTACCGACAGCGCGACGGCGAAGGAGATTTTGGCTCATTGGTCGGATTACCTGCCCAAGTTCTGGCAGGTGGTGCCGCCTTCGGAGGAAAATACTCCGGAAGTTTCGCCGGAAGGCAGCGGTGAAAAAGTGGCGATCGCGGCGTCGTAATTCTTCGTAATTCTGTCAGTTTTTATTGCTCCCCGGTTGCGATCGGGGGGCATTTTTTTACCGAACTGAGGTCACGTGAGGTTAAGCACAGAAGACTCAGCTCGGGAGTTGACACCAATCCATAACTGGCTGTATTATTGTATTATACAAAATGTTCGCAATAAGTTTGCAAGGATAAAGCATCTGTTTTCGTCCGCCCAACCAGTAACTTATATTCATTGGTAAACATGACGGAAAATTACTCGGAATTCTTTGAGCAATGGCTTTCCACAGAACCAAATCCTACATTAGTAGTCCTCAAAGGGCATCTACTGATCGAATGGCTTTTAGAGCAGATGATTTCTCATGCAGTTCAACAGCCAGACCACTTGAAAGGTGCTGATCTTGGATTTCAGCAAAAGTTGTTTATAGCTAGAGCTTTGATTCCTCTTTCTACAAAGATACAAGAAAGTGACTGGTCTGCTATAGAAAATTTGAATAATCTTAGAAACAATTTGGCTCGTGACTTGGACTCTAATACAAATGACAAAAACTTTAGAGATTTTCTGAAATTCCGGAAAACCAATATTGACCTTGCGACTGACATCAACATCGGAGATTCTTTGAAGAAAGAATTGGTGTTTTTAATTGAATTGTTAATTCCTTTTGTAGATGGGCAAAAAATTAAAAATTTAATGTCATCTCAGGAAAACGTAATCGCACAAAACCGAAATATTTCAAGTTTTGAACCCAAAGAAGCAGATCAATTTTTTATTTCTGATAAGCATAGATTGGCATTTTGTCTCCTCAAATATCATGAAGAGAGAGATCTTGAAAAAGAAATAGAGCTAACACAATTGCACTATGTCAATAAAGACAAGGCTAAGAAGTGGCGAGATAAAATGATGGGCTACTTCCATCCCGACAAGAATATCAGTAATGAGTCTTCTCTAAATAACGACGAGATATCTAAAAAAATTAATCTCATCTATAAACGTTTGACAAAGCAAGCATGAACAACAGAAATTTGCCTTCCATTCGACACTATCCATTGGAGAAACTGGTCGAAATAAATGAACTTGAGATTGCTTTGAAAATGACAGAAAAAAAGCTTTCTAAAGAGCATATAATGGGAATTGTTAATGCTTTTTATGCAAACACACAAATATGTGTTAGTGGAATTCCATATATAAGGATACAAGGGTTAGCTGAAATCCTAAGAACTGGTAATTCAGGTGCTGAACAATCTTTAGTATATCAAGGCATACCTGGTCTAATTAGCAAATCTGAAATTCTGAATATAGATGGTTACGAACATATATCAGGTCCGACTTTAATACAACTGATTGAGGTAAGGAAAAGCGTCAAATCAGGAAAAACAAAACAGTACCTACAGATTGCAGAAAGGATATATACAAAGATAGTTAACAACTCCGAAGTCCGAGATGTGAAGGATGTTTTTCTACAAGAGATTTCCAACTATCGCCCATACTTAAAGAAAGAACGTATTGACAAATATGGTATCTCCAGTTGTGAGTTTACTGGAGAGACTTTTAGTTCTACAGAAGAGGTGGATTTTGCTCACATTGATAGTGTGGTAACTAACCCTTTTCGAGCACTTAATGTTGACAATGGAGTGATAATTTTTAAGCACATACACAAGGATTTGACGAAAAATAAAATTCATAACTTTGACGAAATGTACCTTCATTGTTTGGAGAATAATTATTCTGTTTACTGGGCTGAGAGATATGCAGAAGTTTTCCCTCAATAATAATAAGAAGTGAAGATTTATGAATCGCTATAGCATGATGATTCAATGGTCTGATGAAGATCGGCTTTTCCTGGTCACAGTTCCAGAGTTTGCCGATCGCGTCGTCATGCCTTGTACGCACGGAAAAACCCGTGAAGAAGCCATTCGTAACGGTGAAGAAGTGATTGAAATGTACCTGGAAGCTTGGCAGGCAGAAGGGGAGACGATCCCCGAACCCAAGACACTTCAGGTTGTTTGAGAAATCAATGAATCGGCGATAATGGGTAGAGTAATACTGTAACGGTTGGAGTAGAGGTAGCGATGACTGAGTTACTTGAACGTGCAATTGCCAGATTGAAAACTTTGCCGGAAACGGAGCAAAACGCGATCGCTTCAATGATCTTAGACGAAATTGAGGACGAACGGCACTGGGATGAAGCATTCTCCCGTTCTCCAGATATTCTTGCAAAACTCGCAGCTTCAGCGATGGCTGAATATCATGCCGGTGAAACCGAAGAACTCGACCCGGAGACGTTGTGAAGTCACGGACTACTGCCCAATTTCGCCAATTGTTTGCTGATTTGCCAAAACCTATTGAATTTGGGGAAACGGGGAGTATGAAAACTTTGGAGGAAATCCAGCAATGGCTGGTGCTGCATCGGTCGGTTTTGCAGGAACGTTATCACGTTCGGGAATTGGGGATTTTCGGCTCTTATGTCAGACAAGAGCAGACGGAAACGAGCGATGTAGATGTGTTGGTCGAATTTTCCGAGACACCCAGCTTGTTGAAGTTCATCAATTTAGAGAATTATCTCAGCGATAATTTGGGGGTCAAGGTGGACTTGGTGCATAAGTCCGGGTTGAAGCCGCGCATTGGCGATCGCATTTTGACAATGGAGTAATATTGTAACGGATAATAACTTCTAGATTAGTGGAGTTGGCTCATGTCCGATCTTTTTAACAGAATCACAGTTAACCCCAAACAGTGCGGGGGTCGCCCCTGCATCCGAGGGATGAGAATTCGGGTATCGGATGTATTGGATCTGTTTGCGGCGGGTTTGAGTGCCGGAGAAATTTTAGAAGAAATGCCCGATCTCGAAGCAGATGATTTAAAGGCATCTCTTTTGTATGCCTCCCGGAAACTCAATCATCCGGTCTTAGTGCCATGACGATTTGGGTAGATGCACACCTCTCCCCCGCAATCGCAAACTGGATTACAGACACATTTGGAGTTGAAGCAGTAGCATTACGAGATCTGGGACTAAGAGATGCTGAAGATCCTGAAATTTTTGAGACTGCAAAAGCACTGGAAGTTATTGTCATGACCAAAGATAGTGACTTCGTGGATTTGGTGGAGCGACTGGGTTCACCACCACAAATTATTTGGTTGACTTGTGGCAATACCTCCAATGCTCGGTTACGCGAAATTCTGAGCCAGACATTGCCCAGAGCACTAGAACTTTTGGAAGCTGGCGAAGCATTGGTGGAAATCAGCAATTTCGGCGATGGCTGAATGTCATACTACTATCTGAATAGATCATGAAAAAAATTGAAACTTACCCTTGGGATGCGGCGGAGCATCTGGAAACGAAAGAAGACATCGCTTCCTATCTGGAAGCTGCCCTTGAAGATGGCGATCCGGCGGTGCTAGTTGCGGCACTTAAGGATATTGTCCGATCGCAAGGGATGATACAGATTGCCCGGGAAACAGGACACGATCGCGCAATTATTGACAAAGTTTTATCGGCTAAAGAAGATCCGGATTTGGCGACAGTTATTAAGCTTTTACAAACACTGGGTTTGCGTTTACAAGTTGTGATGATTTAGCTCACATTATATAAACTTTAAAAAAGGTGCGTTCCCATTCATCAATCGGTTGATAAAGTCATGTGATTTGAGGGAACGCACCCGACTGTCAGGCTTCTTTGAAAAATCGGACGATCTCGCGAACGTGGTTGAGCACTTGTCCGTCTTCTCGCATCTGGGCGATCGCGTTTTCGGCGGTTCGACTCAGGCGATCGTGTTCCGATTTATTGTCGGCTTTCAGGGTTTGGATATCGGCCGATAGGCGGGTGAGTTCATTTTGGATGAAAGCGGCTTTTTTCTCCTGTTGAGATGCCCAAGAACTGGGATTGTCCCGGTCGATACTTTGTTCGATTAATTTGACCGCCGCTTCGAGCTTTTTTACCCGTCCTCGCAACTCCACAACGTCTTCCCGGGGATAAGAAAATTCGCGGCGAACCATCGACAGGCGGGCGACTAAATATTGATAACCGCGCAAAGCCGGACGTAAAATGGTCAGCAACAATGCCGCCGCCGAACCGACGTAGCCGACGACGGTTATTCCCGCCATTGATAACCCGTACAAACCGATCGCGGACAGGAGGTGGAGGGCGATCGCAACCCACAGAGAACGGCGGGCTAATTGGCTCACATATTGCCGCTGTTTGTCGTCAATTCGGATACCTTTTTTGTCGGACTCCTCCGCCTCCGCCATCACTTCTTTGGCATCAAAGTGGACGTTCCAGGGAACCGTCACAATTAACAGCAGCCACCAGAACGTTACCCCCCCGATAATCCAATCTAAAAAGTTGCCGGAGGGAATGTGCAGCCACTGGAGAATTGAAAAGGTGAGCAGTAAAATTAGAACCAGTCCGGCGGTAAAATAGGCGAAATTTATGGGCGATTTCATAACCGATTTTTCCTCAATTCGGAATTGCCCCCATTATCGGAAGGCGATCGCACCCCGAGGGCGATCGCTGTGACAGTCCGTGAGATGGCATAAACCCGACAAACGCAAACGATGACAATCCAGATTCGACCGGCAAAACTAATGGCGATCGCATCCGAGTTTGTGACGGTTTAAAAATTGACCGATCGGCGATTTGAATTCAAAAAAATATAGTATGGCAACTGACAAGGGGGTTGGGACACGATTACTCCGAACGAGTCCACTTAAATAGACTTTTGCTATCAGCCTTGAAATTCATTTCAAGGTGGGTCTAAAATTAGCCGATCTGTCCCAACCGTTCTGTCGATCGCCATACAATTCATCACTTTACACTCCGACAAAAGAATCGAGTCCAAATCCTTCCCCGGGAAACCGAAAAACAAAAAGAATGATTCTTTTTTCGATCCCCTTAATCCATGAAAATTCAATGCTTTTGACTTTTGAATTTTGACTTTTGATTTTTCAACCCATTCCCCATTTCCTCTTTTTATGGTAATCTTCCCGTATCTAGAATTGTAGGGTAAACGACAACTGCGGGAGAGCATGACCAAACCGACGGGAAAAGTTTATTTGGTGGGGGCGGGCTTAGGAAATATCGCCTATTTGAGCGTCAAAGCCTATCACTTGCTCATGAATGCCGACGTGCTGGTTTACGATGCGTTGGTCGATGAATCCATTTTGCCGCTGCTGCCGCCCGACTGTTTGAAACTGCACGTCGGAAAGCGGGGGGGACAGCCGAGCACGCCCCAAGATAAAATCAATCATTTGTTGGTCGAACATTGCCGAAAGGGACGGCAAGTGCTGCGGCTCAAAGGGGGCGATCCGTTCATTTTCGGACGCACGAGTGCAGAAATTCAAGCCCTGATCGCGGCTGAGTGCGAGTTTGAAGTCGTCCCGGGGATTTCTTCGGCGTTAGCCGCACCCCTGCTGGCGGGAATTCCCCTCACGGATCCGGTGATGAGCCGCTGTTTTGCGGTGATGACGGCCCACGACCCGGACGCCCTGAATTGGGCGAGTCTGGCGGAACTCGACACCCTGGTTTTGATGATGGGGTCGCGAAATTTGGAGGCGGTTGTCCGCCAACTCAAACACCACGGCCGATCGCCCCAAACTCCCGTTGCCATTATCCGGCGCGGCGGACGGCCCAACCAGCAGGTCTGGATCGGGACGTTGGACGATATTTTAGACCAGACATGGGAAGAATCTTTATCCCCCAGCGTGATTGTCGTGGGGGATGTGGTGGAACTGCGATCCTACCTCACCCCCCAGGGCGATTCCCAACCGATCGCACCCCTGTTGGGCCAGACGGTTTTAGTGACGCGATCGCAATCTTCCTCCGGCCAATTCCGCACCCTCCTGGAACGACAGGGGGCGAAGGTGGTGGAAATGCCGACGCTGGTGATCCGCGAGCCCTCCACCTGGGAACCCCTCGATCGCGCGATCGCCGATTTCGATTTCGACTGGCTGCTGCTGACTTCGGCCAACGGGGTGTCTTACTTTTTTGAACGGCTGATGGCCGCCGGAAAGGACAGTCGCGCCCTCGCCGGGACGAAAATTGCCGTGGTGGGCAAAAAAACCGCCGCCAGCCTGCGGGAGTGGGGCCTGCAACCGGATTTTATCCCCCCGGATTTCGTGGCCGATTCCCTGGTGGAACATTTCCCCGAACCCGTCGCCGGACGGCGGATGCTGTTTCCCCGGGTGGAAAGCGGGGGGCGAGAGGTGTTGGTGCAGGAGTTGACGGCGGCGGGGGCGACGGTGGTGGAGGTGCCGGCTTACGAGTCCGGTTGTCCCGAGGCGATCGCGCCGGAGGCTTGGGATGCCATCCAAAACGGACAAATTGATATTGTCACTTTCGCCAGTTCCAAGACGGTGCGGAATTTTTGTAAACTTCTGGAAGGGGCTGCGGGTGAGTCTTTGAACGATCTGATGGCGGCTGGGGCGATCGCTTCCATCGGACCCCAAACCTCGGAAACCTGCCGGGAGTTGCTGGGCCGGGTGGACGTGGAAGCCCGGGAATATACCCTGGAGGGACTCACCGAGGCGATCGTAGCCTGGGTTAAAAATGAATTGTAACTGTCCGATCCGAACAAATTTTCCCGGCTCACGTCGGAAAATAGATATATTGCTGCACCCAGGAAATGGGAAATGGAAGCGGAGCCCCTACTCCCTACTCCCCACTCCCCACTCCCTAATCCCGCAGCCTCGATCGCAACTCAACAGGGATGGAACCATGCTCAACTTGGGTTTTTCTCGCTTTGACTCCCTCGCCCCCATTTTGACGGGGATGGCGGCTGTTACGGCCGTTGTCGTCAGTGCTCAGATGCCGGCGGCGGCTAAAACCGCCCAGGAGGTGGCCGAAATTGCCGCGCCGATCGCGGTACAAATTAACAGCCCCCTCGGAGATGGTTCGGGGGTGATTATTGCTAAAAAAGATAATATTTATACGGTGTTGACGGTCAACCATGTGGTGGAAGAACCCGAGGTCGCTTACCACGTCCGTACCCATGACGGGGAAAGTTACCCAGCCACCCGCGTCACTCGCCTCCAGACGGCGGCGGAGGACCCGGACTTGGCTGTGGTGGAGTTCGAGAGTCCCCGGGACTATCCCACCGCCATTTTGGGGGATTCCGAACGGGTGGCGATCGGGGTGCAGATTTACGTCTATGCTTATCCGGCCACCGGGGGCCTGACGGGGGCCGATCGCGAGCCGGAACTGTCGCCGGGACTGGTGACGAGCCGGCCCAGAAATCGCCCGGAGGGCTACAATTTGCGGTATCAGGCGGTGACGTGGAGCGGGATGAGTGGGGGGCCCGTTTTTGACTCCGAAGGCCGGGTGGTGGGGCTGCACGGCCAGGGTGAGTTCGGATTCGCCCAAACCAGTTCCGGGGACGTCACTCCCATCAAGACGGGGTTCAATGCGGCGGTCCCGATCAATTTGTTTGTCGAACGGCTGACGGCGACGGAGTTGAGCGCGGCGGATTTGAATATGGACACCGACGCCGATCCGGCGGAGGCGAGTCCCGTTTCTTTGGACGACCCCCAGGACGCCCGGGCGTTTTACTTTCGGGGGTTGACGCTACTGGACCGGGGCTATGCGTGGGAGGCGATCGCGGATTTTAACCGCTCCCTGGAGTTGAATCCCGATTCGCCGGAGGCTTATTTTAATTTGGGGTTGGCTCGGACGCTGCTGGTGGTGGACGAACCGACTCGCGGCCCGAATCCCATCGAGGACTACACCCGGGCGATCGAATTGAATCCGGGTTACGCCGATGCGTACTACAATCGCGGGTTGGCTTACATCCGCCGGGACAATTTTGACGCGGCCCTGGCCGACTTTCGCAAGGCGGCGGAACTGTATGAACAATTGGGGCGGGAGGATTCTTATCAGGATTCGCGCGATCGCATCCGGGAACTCGAGGAGATCGGACCCGAGTCTTGAACCCGGGAGAAGCGGGAAGGACGGGAACCGGGGACGGTGATTTCGTTCCCGGCTTTTCTTTTGGGCGGTTCGACGGGACGCGGCGCGGATCGCCTCTCTTCCATGAATTATACTGGGTTTGGAAATCTCAGTTCGATCCGTAATGGATACGGTGGCGGTGAATCAGTCCAAAACATCTCCTCAATTTGACGGGGGATCGGACCGAACAGGGGATCTACAATTCATGGCTTGATAATTGGCAAGATATGGCACTACGCATCTTGATTGGGACATTGGACAAAGCTGAAAAGCCCTTGCCATCAGCTTTTGACTTTTGACTTTTGACTTTTGACTTGCGCGTAGCGCCATAACGACCGGCAGAGATTGGTTGCACCGTCTTCAAGTCACTGGTGAAAGCGTCTACCCTTTCCGAATGAATGAGCAAACCCGTAATTCTCTGTGTCGATGATGAACCGATGATTTTGGAGACTCTGAAGCGGCTGCTTCGGAGATCGTTCGGGACAAAATATCAAGTCGAGTTGGCCGGAAGCGGGGAAGAAGCGATCGCATCGGCGCAGAAATTGCTCGAATCGGGGAAAGAACTGGCGGTCGTCATTTCGGATTATCAGATGCCGAAGTTGCGGGGAGATGAAGTTCTGAAAACCATCCATCACCTCTCTCCAAATACTCTCAATATCATGCTGACGGGTCAGGCGGATGTTGAGGGGATTTTTAATGCGATAAAATACGCAAAACTCTATCGCTACATTTCTAAACCTTGGGAAAATGAGGATTTGACGTTGACGGTGACGGAGGCGATCAATAGTTTCTACCAACAAAAGCAACTCGCCGACCAAAACCGGCAATTGCAAGAGATGAATCGCGCTTTGGAATTGTTGACGCAAGACCAAGGGGAATTGATCGAATCTTTGGGACGGGCAGAACGGAAATATCGCAGCATTTTTGAAAATGCGTTGGAGGGGATTTTTCAAATTTCGATTGAGGGTAAGTTTTTGAGTGCGAATCCCACCCTGGCGGGAATTTACGGCTACGATTCCCCCGGGGATTTGATGACCTCGATAACGGATGTCAAAAAGCAATTGTATATTTCCCCTAATCGCTGGGATGAATTGCTCGAAATTTTGCGCGATCGCGGCGAAGTTTCCCGGTTTGAATCCCAGGTTTATCACCGGGACGGCCGCCCGATTTGGATCTCGGAAAGCGCCCGGGTGGTTGATGATGAGAAGGGCAATATTCTTTATTATCAAGGATTTGTAGAAGATATCACGGAACGGAAGCGGGCGGAGGCGGAACTGGAACGGTTCACCTCGGAATTATTTGAACTGAATCAGTCGTTTTTTCGCTTCGTCCCCCACCAGTTTTTGCAATATCTCGGCAAAGATAGCATTGTTGACGTTCAACTCGGGGATAATGTCGAGCGGGAAATGTCCGTTTTATTTGCGGATATCCGCGATTTTACGACCCTCTCAGAACAGATGAACCCGGAGGATAATTTCAAGTTTATCAACGCCTATTTATCCCACGTCGAACCGGCGATCGCGGAATATCGCGGCTTCATCGACAAGTACATCGGGGACGAGATTATGGCGTTATTCAGCCACAGTGCGGACGATGCCGTGAGGGCCGGAATTCGGGTGCTGCAACTCCTCGCAGAATACAACAAAACCCGCCAGCGGCCCGATCGCCCCCCTATCGAAATCGGCATCGGCATCAACACCGGACAACTGATGCTTGGAACCGTGGGGGGCAAATCTCGGATGGACGGGACGGTGATCGGAGATGCGGTGAATTTGGCGTCCCGCTTGGAAGGGTTGACCAAAAATTACGGCGTTTCTCTCCTCATTTCCCACTACACGTTTATCCGCCTCGAACGCCTCCACGAATACGGCATCCGACTCATCGATCGCGTCCAGGTGAAGGGGAAGTTAAAAATGGTGTCCGTGTTTGAAGTGTTCGACGCCGATCCGCCGAAAGTGCGGCGGGGAAAACAGGCGACCAAAACCCTATTTGAACGGGCGTTACTGCACTATTATTTGGGGGAAATTCGGGATGCGATCGCCCTGTTTGACGCCTGTCTGCGGCAGAATCCCCAAGATAAAGTCGCCCGCATTTACCGCCGGCGATGTTTGGGAAATGTTTGATGCCGCCTCTCTCTGGCGCCTATCAGAGAATTAGTTGAGAGTAGATATCATTAAGTTCGGTGCGATCGCCACTGAAAGTCTTGAGTTGAACGAATAACGGCATTCTTTCACCCCGTCCGCCAATCGGGGTAAAAGCTATAACCAGAGGAAGTTTGAGGGCTTGCATTGTCCCGGCGACGGCCGTCGGTCGGGTCGCGCCGGACTCTGTTCTTAACATAACTTAACAATCAATTTGTTGAAAAATAGTCTGAATTGTGTTGCAATCAGCTTAATGACAATCTAAGTCAACAAATTCCGAGGCTGGCCCTCGGAACCCCCTGGCCGTTCCAGATATTTGTTGCACTTTCTACAGCCTGACTGGAAGGAGCTGTTATGACGAACGGACTCTTTTGGACTCCGCTGATGCGATCGCTCGGCTGGTCTTCCGAGGCCACTCCCGAAACCGGCGCCCCCTTGCTGGCGGGGAACATCCGCTTCAAGGACCTCTCCGGACGCTTGCTGGGAGCCCACGTCGCCCACGCAGGGCTGATCGTGCTGTGGGCCGGGGCGATGACCCTGTTCGAGCTGTCCCGGTTCGATCCCGGTTTGCCCATGTACGATCAGGGACTCATTTTGCTGCCCAACCTGGCCCGCCTCGGCATCGGGGTCGGAGATGGCGGGGTCGTGGTAGATACCTACCCCTATTACGCGATCGCCATGCTGCACCTGGTCAGCTCGGCGGTGCTGGGGGCGGGCGGACTCTACCACGCCGTACTTGGGCCGGCCAAACTGAACCGAAACGGCTTCGGCTACGACTGGCAAGACGGCCGCAAGATGACCACCATCCTGGGCATCCACCTGGTGATCCTGGGGGCGGGCGCCCTGCTGCTGGTGCTCAAAGCCACCCGGTTCGGCGGCATTTACGACCCCCTGGCGGAACAGGTGCGGCTGGTGCAGCCCAACCTCGACCCGGGGCGGATTTTCGGCTACCTGTTCGGCATCACCCCCCACGGGTGGGCGATCGCGGGTATGGCCGCCGTGGACAACGTGGAAGATATCGTCGGCGGGCACGTCTGGGTGGGCCTGCTGTGCGTCGCCGGAGGCCTGTTTCACATCGTCACCGAACCCTTCGCCTGGGCGAAAGCGCGGCTGGTGTGGTCCGGCGAGGCTTACCTATCCTACAGCCTGGGCGCCCTGGCGATCGCGGGTTTCAGCGTCGCGGTCTTCGTCTCCGTCAACGAGGTCGCCTATCCCACCGCCTTCTACGGCCCGGTCGGCGGCACCCAAGAATCCATCCGCACCGCCCTGGCCAGCGTCCACGCCACCCTCGGCTCCCTGGCCCTGCTGGGGCACCTCTGGCACGCCTATCGCTCCCTGAGCGTTTCCCTGGGCAGTACCCGAGGCACGTTTTTCGACATCGTGGCGAACCGGAAGCCCAGCTTCGTCGAGAGTGTGGCGGAAGGATGACCGGCAACCCTATAAGGTTGCCCCCACGGTTGTCCTCACCGGCAACCCTATAAGGTTGCCCCCACGGTTGTCCTCACCGGCAACCCTATAAGGTTGCCCCCACGGTTGTCTTTACCGGCAACCCTATAAGGTTGCCCCCACGGTTGTCTTTA
>NZ_JAYFER010000196.1:0-7858 GCF_055795065.1 Lyngbya sp. CCY1209 | reverse complement strand
GTCAGTTAAGACTTAGGCTGGTCAGCTACCTAAAGGAGAGGCATGAAGCCCCGTCTCTTTAGAGCGGGGTGCTGACAGTATCATCCCTCACTGCGCGCTGCCAACTGGCTCAACCGTGACTTGGAAACAACAGGTAACAGGTTTGTCGGCAGCGTTCTGAGCTTGAAAATCCAGCGTTCCTATCGTATCGTATCACGCGGGACGGGGGGGTGGGGAAATGTTGCCCAACAGAACCGATCGACTCGCCCCGGTGACGGCGGGCAAATTGCCGGGAATGCCCAGAAGGCGCCAGTAGGCGAGGACGGCGAAGGCGATCGCTTCTTTGAAGTCCCCATCCACGCCCATTTCCGTGGTCGTCTGGATGGGAATTGGGGCGAAAAGCCGTTCGAGGCGCGATCGCAGGTAGCGGTTGTGAGAGCCGCCCCCGCAGAGGAGGACGCGATCGGGTTGTCGGGGCACAAACCGGCGGTAACTGTCGGCGACGGAGGCGGCGGTCAGTTCGGTGAGGGTGGCCAGGAGGTCGGCGGGGGTGAGGTGGCGGGATTCGGCGTCTTGTAAACACTCTCGCAAATAGTCGGGGCCGAAGACTTCCCGCCCAGTGGATTTGGGGGGCGGGGTTCGGAAAAAGGGGTGTTTGAGCCAACGTTCCACCAGTTCGGTGTCGGGCGTGCCGGCGGCGGCCCAGGCCCCATCGCGATCATAGGTTTGTTGGCCGCCGGAGAGGTATTCGACGGCTAGATCTAACAGGGCGTTGCCCGGTCCGGTGTCCCATCCCCGCACGGGTTCAGATTCTCCCCGTTTTCCCGGTGGCAGGGCGGTGACGTTGCCGATGCCGCCGAGGTTTTGAATGCAGCGATATTCGGCGGGGTGGCGGAGGAGGTGGGCATCGACGGCGGGCACCAGGGGGGCGCCTTCCCCCCCGGCGGCGAGGTCGGCGGCCCGGAAGTTGCTGACGGTGGGGATTCCGGTTTGGTAAGCGATCGCCTCCCCCCGGCCGAGTTGGACGCTGCAACCCAGGGGCATCTCCGCGCCCGAGTCGGGCGGTCGGTGGTAGACGGTTTGTCCGTGGGAACCGATCGCCTCAGCGGGTCGGGTTGGGTCTTGGATGGCCAGGGCGGCTCGGGCAAATTCCCGGGCGATGGCGTCGTCCAAAGCGACCAGTTCGGCCACCGAGAGGGGTTCGCCCCCGCACACCGCCAAAATCCGCGATCGCAGTTCCGGCGGATAGGGGTAGGTCGCCGCCCGCAGACACTCCACCCGCAAATCGGCCGTCCCCCCGCCGATCTCGACGAGGGCGGCGTCGATGCCGTCGGCGGACGTACCGCTGATCAAACCGATGACGCGGGTCACGGGCCTAAGATCCGATCAGGATCACGACCACCGTGATGTTGTCCCGTCCCTCGCGATTTTTCGCCTCGTCCACCAGGGCTTGGGTGGCCGCTTCGCAGGCGCGGATGGACTTGAGCTGGTTGGCGATCACCGAATCGGGCAACTCTTCCGTCAGGCCGTCGCTGCATAATAATAAGCGATCGCCGTCCTTGACCTCCATCGGCAAGATCTCGATGTGAGCCAAATCCTCCCGCCCCAGACATTGGGAGAGGACGTGGCGCCAGGGGTGGACCCGAGCTTCTTCCGGCGTCAGGTCGTTGCGCTTGACCGCCTGGGCGACCCAGGTCTGGTCTTCAGTGACTTGGGTGAGGGTGTGGCCGCGCAACTGGTAGAGGCGGGAATCCCCAACGTTGGCGCACCAGGACTGCTCCTCGCGGAACAGGGCGACGACGCTCGTCGTCCCCATGTCAGCCCGTTCGGGATGGTCAATTTGATCTTGGAGGATGGCGCGGTTAGCCGCAAGGAAAGCTTCCTTGAGCAAGACCGGGGAAGGGTCGGAAGAATCCCACTGGGAATTCAGGTAGTCCGAGATGGTCTGAGCCGCAATTTGACTCGCTTCCTGACCCCCGGCGTGTCCGCCCATCCCGTCCGCCACGATGAAAAATCGTCCATCCGGATCGATGTGGTAAGCGTCTTGGTTGACCTTCCGAACCTTTCCCGTATCCGTCAAACCGGCGAAATAGCGTTTCATAAATTGGCTGTTCGAGTTGTTTCTCTCCTTGCGGAAATCAATTATAAATTTTTTTTATCTGACCACCCCAGGGACCCGGACGATCGCGAATCCCGCCCGGTGCCTACAGCATCCGATCAAAGCGATCGATCCGCCGCAGGAGTCGGAGAAAGGCGATGCCGACGATCAGCGCCAACAGGGCGACGACGAGGGCTAACCACACTTTATCACTAATGAACAAGAGTGTCGCCGAGAGTGTGAACGTACCGACCAACAAAACGTAATTGGTTCCCATCTGGACGTTCCCCACCCGGCGCAGGAGGCGGTCGGTTTCCGTGGCGCGGACCCGCATCCGCAGGTCGCCCTGCTCCAGTTTATCCAGGGTTTGCTCGATGCGCCCCGGCAATCCCAGGGCCGTCGAACTCACCTGAGCCGCCTGCCGCCCGATTTCGTTGATGATGCTGTTGGCTGTTTCAGAACTGTTTCCATTGGACATGAGCTGCATGGCAAACGGTTGTGCCACCTCCATAAAGTTAAAATCCGGGTCGAGTCCTTTCCCTACCCCTTCCAAGGTGGAAAACGCCCGCATCACGAAGGTAAAAGTCGCGGGAAAGCGGAAGGGTTGGTCGTAGGCGATTTCGTAGAGGTCGTCGCTGATGGCGGCGATGGACTGCTCCTCGAAGGGCTGGTCCATGAAGTGGTCTAGCATATACTGGACCGATCGCCGCACCGGCCCCATGTCCCCCGTCGGGGCTAGGGCGCCCACTTCGATCAGGGATTTCACCACGCGATCGGCATCTTTTTGGGCGATGCCGAATAGGGTTTCCATCAATTTTTCCCGCAGGTTGGAGGTGATGCGCCCCATCATCCCGAAATCGTAAAAAATCAGCTCTCCCTCGGGGCTGACGGCGATGTTCCCCGGGTGGGGGTCGGCGTGGAAAAAGCCGTCGTTGAGGAGCTGCTGCAGGTAGGCCTTGGCCCCCATCTGCGCCAGTTGTTTGCGGTCTAACCCCGACGCTTCGATCGCCTCGTAGTTGCTGATTTTGATGCCGGGGATATATTCGAGGGTGAGGACTCGCGGGGAGGAGAACTGCCACCACACCCGGGGCACGTGCACCCATTTGCACTGGCGGAAGTTGCGGCGGAAGGTGTCGGCGTTGCGGCCCTCGTTGAGGTAGTCGATCTCTTCCCACAGAATCCGACAGCATTCGTCGTAAATGCCGATCCAATCCCGGCCCCGGCCCCATTTGGGGTGATTTTGAAAATAGCGGGCGATGCCCCGCAGGATGGCTAGGTCGATTTCAAACAGTTGTTTGAGTCCGGGCCGTTGCACTTTCACCACCACATCGGCGCCGTTGTGCAGTTGGGCATGGTGTACCTGGCCGAGACTGGCGGCGGCCAGGGGAACCGGGTCGAAGCTGCGGAATAACTCCGGGACGGATTTGCCAAAATCCTGCTCGATGATTTCCACGCACTGCTCGTAGCGGAACGCCGGAACCCGGTCTTGCAGTTTCGAGAGTTCTTCGACGTATTCGCCCGGAAATAGGTCCGCCCGGGTGGAGAACAGTTGGCCAACTTTGATAAAGGTCGGGCCGAGATCCAGCAAACTTTCCCGCAGCCAGATCGCCTGCTGTCGCCGTCGGGCCAGCATTTTTTCTTCGCTGTAACCGCCGACGTAGCTCCACTGTTTGCTGTCTCTCCACATCCAGCCCAGCCACAACAGCACGAACGCCCAAATATCGACGAAGCGCCGTTTGCGGGAGTACCGTTTTCGGTTCCAACGGTAGGCCTTTTCTCCGTAGGATTTCTCAGTGGCCGGCGCCACTGCATTTTGGCGGATCTGTTGGGTGTTCCGGCGGGGATGAATCGAGTCATCAATGGGAACAGACACTCGAGTTTCCAAATTGTGTTTCCAGCTAATCTATCGGGTTGGGTGAATCGGAAAAAGTTGCGGGGTCGGGAGTCCGGCTGAAGCCTAGGCTCGGTTGCGGTAGAGCTGCAATTCGGAGCGCAGTTCGGCAATTTCGGCCCGCAGGTCGTCGATGATTTCTTGCAGGTCCACCGAGCCGGCGGGGGCGGTGCCGTCAACCGTTCCGGAAGTGGCAATTCCCCGGCTCATTTCCTCTTCTTGTGCCCGCCGCATCACCTCGGCGGCGAATTCTCGCAGGCGTTCCCGCTGCTCGGCGTCAAATTTTCCCAAATCGCTCAGACCGCCGGAGAGCAGGTTTTCGATTTGCTCGTAAAGTCCTTCGGCCAGGGCTCTGCCCACGAAGAAAGAATGAACGGCTGGCTTGCTCATAAAAAAAGTTTTGCTAACTTCCGTAACAAATTATAACGCGATCGCTCCTCAATGCACCGGCGCCGGGGGAGGAAATCCGGGGAGAAAATTCCCGCCGGCGAGTCCGGGCGGGGGATCGGGCGATCGCGATCGCGCCAATTCCCCGAAGGCCGCCTCTCTCATTTTTGGGAGTTCAGATTTCAGATTTTAGATTCTTCCCCGCCCATCCCAGACCACTCCAACTCCGGCTCGGGGGCACCGGCGGGCGGGAACTCGTCCCAGCGCTTCGTCCCGGTTTCGGGGGCGGGGTCGGCCGATCGCGATTCTTCGGGAGTCCAAGGCTCGGAGGGTTCGGCCGGCGGGAGGTCGGGCAACTCCCGCTCCCAACTGGGGGTGGCGGGCGCTTCGGGGGGGGTCGCGTCCCAAGTCGGCGACGGTTCGGCGTAGGACTCCGGAACCGCCGGGGCGGCCGGCTCAGGCGGCTGATAGTATGGGTACTCCTCCTCGGGAATCTCGGGGAGGCGATAACTGTCGTCCGCCGGGGGGTCGAGGGGGGGATACTCTTCCCAATCGGAATAACCGTTGGAATCGAGTTCCGACCGTTCCGGCGGCGTCTCGGAAGCATAATAATCCGGAGTTTCGATCGCTTGGGGGGACTCGTAGACGTCGGGGAACGGTTCACTTTCCCATTCTTCGTAGGCGACATCTTCGAGCAGTTCCCCCACGTCCGTACTGCCGTCCCCGAGCAGTTGGAGTTCTCCGATGCCGTCCCACTCGGAATCCGGTTGTTTGCCCACCAAGTCGGGTTCTTCAAAGATCGGTTTGGAGGGGTCGAGTACCAACCGCTCCCCCCCGTCCCCCGACGGGTCGAACCCGGGGTCGAATTGGGCGACGAGGCCGTCGCCGTAGCGCCGCGTCACTTCAAATCCCACCCACCCCGAGATCACGGCCGTGAGGACGAACAGCGGCGCGACCCGGAGCCGGGAGAGTTTTCTCATTTTCGGTCGGGGTGGCGGCGGTTTGGGCCGTTGTTCTTCTCGGGCGGCCGGGGGTGGCGGCGGCGGGGCCGGCGGGCGATATTCCTCCCGGACGGCCGGGGCGGGTTCAGGGGTACAGAGGATGTCGAGCCATTCGCCGATGCTCGACGGACGCCGCCCGGGTTGCAACTCCAACCCCCAGCGGACCGCCTCTTCGACGGCCGGGTTCAGGTCGGGTTGGAACTGGCGCAGGCTCGGTTTTTTGGTGTGGAGCAACTGTTCGGTCAGGTGGCCGGCGCACAGCGGAGCCTCCAACGGCGCCTCCCCCGTCAACAGATAATATAAGATCGCCGAAAGTCGGTAGATGTCGGTGCCGGGGGTCGGTTTTTCGTGGGGGAGGTACTGTTCGAGGGCCGCAAATCCTCCCCCCAGGGCGCGGTTGGGGACGTGGCGGTTGGCGGTGTCGGGTTGCAGGTAGCTGCCCACCCCGAAATCGGCCAGCATGGCCAGACGGCTGCCGCCACGGCGGATAACGGAGGTCGGCTGCAGGTTGCAGTGGAGGAGTCCCTGCCGGTGGGCGATGTCGAGGGCCGATGCGATTTGGCGGATGTAGTGGACGGCCTGGGGCGCCGGGAGGGGATGTCCGGGCCGGACGAGGGTTTGCAGGGATTCGCCGGGGACGAACTGCATGACGATGAAGGGATATCCTCCCTCCTCGAACAGGTCGAGGACCCGCACCAGGTTGGGGTGCTGGCACAAACTCCACCGCTGGGCGATCGCGATCGCCTGATGTCGCAGTTGGGAGATGTCGTGCTGCCCTCCGGGTTGCCGGGAAAGGGTTTTGATGGCGACGGTTTGACCGATGTGCAGGTGGGTCGCCCGGTAGGTGACGCCGAATTCCCCCCGTCCCAGGACGCGATCGAGCCTGTACTTGCCATGTTGAAGGATGGTTTGAGTCGCTGAGTTCATCTGCCGACGTGCCAATTTTCCCCCTAAAGTTAGTCGATTTGTGGCTCTGAGGCAATAACGCTAGGGTACATCGCCCGTTTGATAGTCTACATCTTGTTTTCGGAATTGTAGCCCCTCGGGGGGGAGTGGAGGGAGCGGAGGGAGCAACGGGTGGAGCATCCAAACCGCTTGGGAATTAATTCCCAAGCTAATAGCGAAAATCATCTGAAGATGATTGGGGAATATGTGCGGATCTGATATCAACTGGCCTCCGGTCGCCTCCGGTCGCCTCCGGTCGCCTCCGATCGCCCGCCTATCCCCGATCGAGTACGATTGGAGGAAGTGACTCGGCGCGATCGCACCCCATACCATGAAAGAAATCGAGCAGGTCGCCGCCGCTTTGGATCGTCAGGACTATCGAGGCGCGGCAAAGTTACTCAAGCAATTGCAAAAACAGTCCCCCCAAAATCCCTGGGTGAAACTCTACATCGGGCGCTGGTACGAAGCCACCGACCAACTCGAATCCGCCGAAAAAGTCTACCGCAAACTGCTGCAAACCGCCAGCCACCCCAAAATTATCGGCCAGGCCCGCGACGGGGTGAAGCGGTTGGAGGCCATCGAACAGCAACGGCGGCAAGATGCGATCGCGCAAACGAAGGCGGACCCCCGCAGCGGTGAGCCGGCGGTGCTGATCCTCGAACCGGTCGAACCGGAACGCAAACCCGAGGTCGCCAAAATCCTGGCTCGCCTCCTCAAAACCGACGCCTACAGCGCCAGGATGCAGCTCCAGAGTCGCGGCTGGCGCCTGTACCGGACGGGGGAATTCGGGGAGTTGGGGGTCTACGGTCGGGAAATGCTCGACGCGGACATCCCCGTATTTTGGGCGTCTTTGGCTGACATCGACAGTCTGCACGTCTTCCGTGTCTCCCACATCCAGTCCCTCTCGCCCCAACCCGCCGTCGTCTGCCGGGACGAAACCGATCGCCTCGGCGCCCTGAGTTTCGACTGGTCCGAGGTGGCGGCGCGGGTGGAGGGGTTGCTGCCGCTGTTCGTGGAGACGATGGACTACGACCCCCGCCGCCAAAAGAGCGATCGCTTCCGCCACCGAAAAATTACCCAGGACTACGCCAAAATCTACGACCTCCACCTTCCCGGACGCCGCTCGATCCTGCGATTGTGCGACCAAACCTACGAGTTCCAAAAGGGGGTCCAATTCAACCCCGACGCGGCCGCCGAAGCCCCCACTTCCCCCACCCGACAGACGGCCCGCCTCCAGTGGAACCGCCTCATCGAAACCTTCGACCTCAACCTCGAAACTGCCCCCCTGTGGTCGGAATTTACCCCTTTCGCGGAGACGACCCTGGACTACACCCAACTCTTGAGCCGCATCACCTCCCACGTCGATTTGGAGCGAAAAACCGAAACCCCCTGGGACCCGGCTTTTCAACTCTACAGCGGTTTGGTTTATTTGAGGGAATAATTGAGAATTGAGAATTGAGAATTGAGAATTGAGAAATTCCTCACGAGGATAGTCGGGAGATTGGAAGCCCCGTCTCTTCAGAGCGGGGATGAAAATCGACTCGAGCGGCTTGAGCC
>NZ_JAYFER010000195.1:0-4132 GCF_055795065.1 Lyngbya sp. CCY1209 | reverse complement strand
GAACATACAGACAGTTATAAGGTTGGTCAGGGGTGCGCCCCTTATATTCATCCGAGGGGATGAAAACCTTACCGGGAAGTTATTTCAGGCATTTCAGCCCGATTTCGTTCCCGAACGAATCGCACTGCCCCTATCAGATTACCAAAAAATTGGGTCGAAAGCCCCGTTCTTTGAGGCCGACTTTGTGATAAACTCCAAAAAAAAGCGGTCAAGCGCATTCGATTAAAGGAGACCTATGGCACAAAGGACTTGGCTGGGCGATCGACTCAGACCCCTCAATTCCGAATACGGTAAAGTAGCCCCCGGCTGGGGAACCACCCCCCTGATGGCCGTTTTTATGGGGTTATTCTTCGTCTTTCTGCTGATCATCCTGCAGATCTACAACTCCTCGCTGATTCTGGAAAACGTGAGCGTGGACTGGGCTAACCTGACCCGCTAGGTGAGGGCGATGGGAGAGGCGGGGATTTGGATCTCCGCTCCCCCCGATGATTTGACGGGTGTCGAGGGCGATCGCACTATTGTTGGAGAGATCATGAATATTTTTGGCATCGGTTTACCGGAGATGGCCGTCATCCTGGTCGTCGCGCTTTTGATTTTCGGGCCGAAAAAGCTGCCCGAGATCGGCCGCAGTTTGGGAGAGGCAATTCGCAAGTTCCAAGATGCCTCCCAGGAATTTAAAAATGAATTTAATCGCGAAGCGGAACAACTCGAACAGGCGACGCGATCGCACCCCCCCAAGTCGGAGACGAACACCCGCAACGACCGGATGGCGGGTTAGGGACCGATCCCGCTCCGGGATTTGATCCGGTTTTCAGGGGAATTTCAACTTCCCCTGTTTTTTTGACCGATAATTTGACAAGACTTCCAAAATGGCTGCGATCCCCCAACTGATCGTGGGGTTGGGCAATCCCGGCTCCAAATACGAGCGCACGCGCCACAATATCGGATTCGACGCCCTGGATTTCCTGGCGCGGCGGTGGCAAATCCCGATGTCCGAAAACCGCCGCTTTCACGGCAGCTTCGGGACGGGCCGGGTGCGATCGTCCCCCGACCCCCTCTATTTCCTCAAGCCCGCGACCTACATGAACCGCTCCGGACAGGCGATCCGGGCCGTGGTGGACTGGTACAAACTCCCCCCCGAGTCCGTCTTCGTCATCTACGACGAGATGGATCTGCCCGTGGGCCGGCTGCGGATGCGCCTCTCCGGTTCGGCGGGGGGCCACAACGGCATGAAATCGGCGATCGCCCACCTGGGAACCCAAGAATTTCCCCGCCTGCGTTTGGGTATCGGCAAACCCGAAACGGCGGCGGACCGGGAAACGATTTCCCACGTCCTGGGCAAATTTTCCCCCGCCGAGCGCCCGGTGATGGACGAAGTGCTGCAACTGGTGGGAGAGGCGGTGGAATTGGCTTTGGAAGATGGGGTGGAAAAAGCGATGAGCCTCTACAATAATCGAAGTGTTTCTTGAGATCCCGCCTCGATATCGCCCGATACCCGAGGGTGGGATTTGTATCAAAGCTGACAGCCGAAAGCTGACAGCCGAGTGCTATTTTTGCCCTGCGATCGCATCAATCCAGGAGGTGCTTGTGACCCGTGCCGGAGGTCGTCTCCCCGAAACGACTGCCTATGTCCGAATCACCCGCCAGTCCTGGCAGGCCGGCATTCTGGAAGGGGATGTCAGCGCCGGGGACTATGCTTGGCAATTTCAGTGGCGATTCCGACAAAATAAAACCCTGATCGTCCGTCCCTCCCAGGGCCGCGCTTTAATTCAAGAACCCCTGGGGCGTTTCCTGGAAACTTGGGATTACCGACTCGAACCGGGGGGAGATTATTCGTTTACCATCCGCGCCCAGTTTTGATGGGGGGTCGGCGCGGTGAAAAGTGAAAAGTGAAAAGTGATATCAAGTCCGTTTGAATACTTACACAATCGTTCAAGAAAAGGCAATCGGCAAGAGGCAATCGGCAAAAGTTTGAAGCGGCTTCAGAAGATGGCACCCAGGAATCATAGCTGTTTGAGCGGACATGATCTGAAAAGTGAAAAGTTTTCCGGTTCTCGGTTTCCCGAGTGGAATCGGGAATTATCGATCGCGCTTCCGGTTTCTCTACTCCCGCGCTTTTTCCAGATTCCCGAGATACCGTTCCACCAGGACGATCGCCACGATATCATCGATCGCCCTCGGGGGGACGCGCATCCCCCGGGGGATGAGGTGAGACAGGCCCCGGGGGGGATACAGTTCCCAGTAGCGATCGCGGGCCTCCAGGGAACTGTAGCGCTCGTCAACCCAGACGATTTCCACCCCCGGGGGAAGAACCGCGGCGATTTTCGGTTTCCAGTCCCGGGAGGTGGTCTGATTGCCCATCACCACCAGATGAATCGGAAATTGGCGGCAGAGGGACTCTACGGTGGCGACGACCTCCGCCGCGGCCGCCACCCGGTGGTCTCGAACTCGGCCGTCGTCCCCCACCACCGCGACGCCGCACTTGTCCCGCCCCGGATCGAAGCCCAAAATCATCGCGGCCACACCTCCGCCCAATTGATATCGTCGAGTTCCCGATTCGCGTCCCGGGTGCTGAACACCACCTCGCCGTTGTGGCGGGCCAGCAAATCCACCTGCAGGGGGCCGATGGTGTAGGTGTCCCGGGATGCCACCGCCTGCAGTTCCACGGTTCGGTCATAGGTTTCCAACCGTTGGATGAAGGCGATCAGGGTTTCCATGCTGTCGTCCCCGACACGGATCGGGCCGTCGAGAACCCCCACGAAGCGGGCGCGAAAGCCGGAGGCATCCAGAAGTTGCTGGAGGTGCTGCTGGAGTTGTCCGGGGTCGAGGGTAGCCGGATTGACGGAGGTCCCCGCCACGATTTCCCCGTCGGTAAAGAGCAGTCGGTTGGGTTCGGCTTTGGTGTAGACCGCCACCCGCTTTTCCCCCACCAAATAATTGGCTGCCGCGATAATTTGGACGACGTGATCCCGGCCGTCGTCGATCTCGGCGATCAGTTCTTCCACTTCCGCTTTTGTAATTTGAATGACGCGATCGCCGCTGGCATTTTCATTGCCCAACTGCACGAAGTTGAGGGCGTTGCGGTTCGCCTCTTGCAGCAACTGATTCACCGCCTGCTCGGAGGTAGCCGGGTCGATGATCCGCACCAAACCGCTGGCGAGAATTTGACCGCGCTTGAGGGCGACACTCCCTTCCCGCAACAGTTGAAAATCTTCCCGCAACAGTTGAAAATCCTGCTCGGCCTCCGCTTTTTGTCGCTCCAACTTCTCCTGCTGGACTTCGAGATCGGCGAGGCGGGTTTCCCCCTCGGCAATCACCCGATCTTGCCGTTCGATTTCGCGATCGCGCTCCTCGATCTGAGCTTCCACGGTTTCCCGCTGTTCGATCAATTTCTCCCGTTCGGCTTGCAACTGTCCGATTTCCGTTTGAAGCTGCTTTTTTTGGGTCGAAACCCGGCTCAGTTGGGTTTCGATCGCCTCGAATTCGGCTTCGAGATCGGTTTTCGCCCGCTTCATCTGCTCGAGTTGCTCCTGAAGTTCCCCTAACTGTTCCTCGGTATTTTGGAGCCGACTCTGGGCCTGTTGGAGTTGGGCTTCGCGATCGCCGACCTGAACCTGGGTATCTTGTAAAGAGGCGTTGATCTCGTTGAGGCGGTTGACCGCCGCGAGCAGTTCGGCCTCGGCCTTCGTCAACTGCGTTTCCACCCGCTCCTTTTCGTCCTCGGTGCGGGTGAGATCCTTGCGGGCCTGGTTGAGCCGGTCTTGAATTTGGTCGATGGTGAACACCCCCCGGCGCAGGGGTTTGCTGGTGGCGAACAAAATAGCCAGGGTCAGTGCGGACAGGAGGGTGCCGGTGAAAACCGTCACCACGGCGGCCGTTTTCCGAGGCCGCATTTTAAACAGACTCAGGCGAGCTTTGCCGACCTTGGTCCCGAGGCGATCGCTGACGGTGGCGATCACCCCCCCCAAAGCCAGAATTGCAATCACAAAGATGAACCCAGCGGTCATATCAATTTCGGTGCTAGAGATCCGGATTCGCAGTCAACCCGTGTCGTTATTAGGGGTCGAGAGAGAAGTCACCTTCTCCCCCTCCCATTCAAAACCGTGCATGAGACTTTCACCTCACACGGCTC
>NZ_JAYFER010000194.1:0-3495 GCF_055795065.1 Lyngbya sp. CCY1209 | reverse complement strand
AAACTCAGTTGCAACAAACCCGAGGGGAGTTGGAAACCTCCCAAACTCAGTTGCAACAAACCCGAGGGGAGTTGGAACAGTATCATGACAAGCAATTAAAGATGAAGGAAGAACTTGTAAGGTTGAGTTTGGAGCGATCGCTCACTCATCATGAGAAAACTAGAGAAGAAGTCGAGTCCCAATTCTTAGTTTGGAAAGCATGGAATTCGTATACGATGGGTCAGTATGAAAAAATGATTGGCAATTTAAGACAAGCTTGGAAACTCCAAAGCGATTCTCCCTCCGAGGCAATTTTGGGTTGGCTGGGAAGCTTTGAGAAATTCTCGGCTGAGAACAATATACCGTTCAATTCGGAAATGTTAACAAACTTACCGGAGTGGCAAAAGTTGATGAAAAAGATGACCAAGGAACGATTTAAGAAACCATTGATGGATCACAATACAAGCTCTGAAAAGTTACTGGTATAAATTTAATCACGTTACTGAATCTTACTTGATTGATTGCCATGACTCACATTGAAAGTCAAAATTTAATTCGAGATATTAAAGGAGACTTGGAAAGTCTCTCGATGAGGCTTAATTTGATCACGCAAGAATCGTCAATCTATTCAGATCATAGCACCCAGAATCACCCCTGTAATTCTCCAAAAAAATCTGTTTTACCCTTAGATCAAAATCATTACAAACCCAATCCGGTTAATTCAAAACCCAAAAATCCTCGGGAACACCATCGCTTTTTGTATTATAAAAGTGTACTCACTAATCTTATAGATGTAAAAACTACTATAGGACTAGAAATAGGAGCCTTTGATCGACCTTTTTTTTCGCCAGGGCAAGGAGATATAAGCTATGCTGACTATAGGACAACACAAGAATTAAAGAAACTGGCTAATGACACTCCAGGTCACAATGCCAATTTTGTCGTTGATGTCACATATAATTTGTCAAAAATAAATTTGAGTGATATTCCCAAAAAACATGATTACATCATTGCATCTCATGTTCTTGAACATACACCAAACATGATTGGTTTTCTTGATCAAATTTCTGATTTGTTAAAAGATACGGGTTTTGCTTTTTTCGTTATCCCTGATAAGCGTTATACTTTTGATTGTCTCAAGCCCCTAACTAGCCTGGGAGAGATCTTAGAAAACCACTTTAATAACTTAGAAAGACCGTCTTTTCGTCATGTATTTAATTCCAACTATTATAATAGACCCTTAAAGCCCGGTGATGTATGGGCTGGAAAAACCAACAGCGAGTCGCTTTCTCGCATACCAAGAGATGTGAAACAACTAATTTCGACGGCGGAAAAATCTAAAAATTCATATATTGATACCCATTGCAATATTTTCACTGATGTACATTTCTATGATGTGATCTCTGAACTAATTAAATATAATCTTGTAAATTTTGCTAAGGCGGAAGTTTATCAAGCGCAGACAGGATTTATAGATTTTTTATGTATTCTCTGGAAATCAGAAAGCAAAACCTCAGATATTCATGGTTTATTTCCCGACTTAAAAAGTAGACTTATACATTCTCATTTAACGGGGTGCAACTCCTCACATCCCTAATTCCCAAAATCGATTATCTAGAGTACATTAACCGTGCTAAAATTACTATACTCGTGCCTGACTGCCTGGAAGGGGGGGTTATCCTCCCACCCTCGAAGCAATGGCGATGGGAACCCTAACCATATGTCCAGATTGTATCGGGAATCGCTCATTTTGCCTTCCCCGTTACAATTGTCTCCGGCTGGAGTATACTGTGGAAGGAATATTGAATGCCACTTGCGAGGCTCTCAAATTATCTCCCGTTGTCGCTTGATGCCGACTGTCGTCCGCTAAACCTCAGCCGAACACAGTTTCATCAAAGAGCGAACCGCTTTTTTGAATATTCTCAATCCTAAATAAGGACAAAAATTTGAGGTCAGTTTATCAATGAAAAGTTCTGTAAACTGGAATAATTTAGAAACCAAAGGAATTGTCAGAGGCTGGATATCAACTGGAAAAGGAGGTTGTGATCCTTCTGATATCGTCGTATTGATTAATGGTCAAAAATTGACTTCTGAGCAGATTAAGCCAAAAAATTTCCATAATAATAGTGACACTTTAAAGGTTAATTTTTGCTTTGATTTATCTCAATATAATTTAAAAAATGGAGATAAAATACAGTTGGCTTGGAAAGATACGGGAGAAATACTCGGAACCAGTAAATTTGTGGCTGCCAGTCCCCAATCAGATGATGATAATATATATTTGTTTATTCATATTCCAAAAACGGCTGGTACATCTTTTAGAATCGGATTAGAACAACAATTTAATCCTTCTCAAGTTATCTATGATTATGGCATTAAATCTCCAGTCACAAGTCCAATAATTAAATCTTCAATTTACGGGGAATCGGCTAGTCCATTAAGGCTTAAAGACTATGTTGATGAGAAAAAAATCAAAGTCATAGGAGGACATATAGGAGACGCTAATCAACGTGGTATAAAGCATTATTGCTATATTTTTGGTAATCGTTTAAAATTAGTTACATTTCTGAGAGAACCTATTCGGCGGTGTTTGTCTAATTATTTTCATATGTACGATCATTATGGTTATTCCGGTACTGTTGAAACATTTGTCAAACAACGACCTAATTTACAATCGAGAGTATTAAAAGATATAGATCTGGAAAACTTGTATTTTTTGGGAATCACAGAGAAATATAATGAGTCCGTTGAATTTTTTAATCGTATTTCTCAAACTTCCGTACCATCACTCAGTCTCAACAAAAACCCTAAAATTGAAAACTTTATACAAAACTTACCTCAATCAACACTAGATTTGGTTGTTGAAAATAATGCTCTCGACCTAGAATTATACAAAGCTGGTGTTCAACTGTTTGAGAGAAGATTATCAAAAAGTTGGAAATCAAACAAACCAGTGACTTATGTTAATTTTAACAAAAAGGTATCTCCCCATGAAGTTGGTAAAATCTTGTTTAATCATCAGCCAAAACCTCTCTATAATGAATCGCTGAATTTAACTTTAATTTTCTGCGCCAAAAGTGCTTGTAGCTTTGGTTTGAAGTGGTTTTTTTATCATGCTGGACTTTACCAAGAGGTGGAATCTTATCATCCTCAGCCTCATATGTATAAAGCCAAGGTTTTTATGGCAAATCCTAAATACAGAAAACAGCTCAGAGCCACCCATAAAATTATCCATTCAAATATAGTATGTTTAGTTAGAGATCCTTTTTCTCGTGCTGTCAGTAGCTACCTTCACGCCATTAAAACTGGATATGATAATCCCGACATCTCAAAATTTTTAGGAAGGAAGATAAACCGTAAAAATAGTTTTTGTTTTGATGAGTTTGTACAATATTTAAAATCACTGGATATTAGAAATTGTAATATTCATCATAAGTTACAAGCTCATCCTTTAATTGAGATGGGTATCATCAAACCCCATCTTCTCAAAGTTGAGAACTTATTTAATGATTTTGC
>NZ_JAYFER010000193.1:0-3946 GCF_055795065.1 Lyngbya sp. CCY1209 | reverse complement strand
TGGGGGGTTAGGGGGGCAAGAGTTCCCCCCAAAATTGGGGGGTTAGGGGGGCAAGAGTTCCCCCCAAAATTGGGGGGCTAGGGGGGCAAGAGTTCCCCCCAAAATTGGGGGGTTAGGGGGGCGCAACTATAAACCCAAATCCGTCACCGCGCCCCGGCTGCTGGTGGACACCAACTTGGCGTATTTCGCCAACACGCCCTTGGTGTAGCGGGGTTGGGGCGGTTGCCACTGCTGCCGCCGCGCCGCCAACTCCTCGTCGGAAATGTTAATTTGCAATAACCGCTGGTGGGCGTCGATGGTGATGCTGTCCCCTTCTTTGACCAGGGCGATCGCACCCCCGACCGCAGCTTCCGGGGCTACATGACCCACCACCATGCCGTAGGTTCCCCCGGAAAAGCGCCCGTCCGTAATCAGACCGACAGAATCGCCCAAACCCGCGCCGATAATCGCCGAAGTCGGCGCCAGCATCTCCCGCATTCCCGGACCACCAACCGGGCCTTCGTAGCGCACCACGACCACATCTCCGGCCTGGATTTTACCCGCCAGAATCGCGTCGAGACAATCTTCCTCGGACTCGAACACCCGCGCAGGGCCGGTGATTTTGGGGTTCTTCACCCCGGTAATTTTCGCCACCGAACCCTCAGTCGCCAAATTTCCTTTGAGAATCGCCAGGTGCCCTTGGGCGTACATGGGCTGATCCCAGGGGCGGATGACTTCCTGGTTGGGGTCCGGTTCGCTGGGGATGTCCGCCAACTGTTCGGCGACGGTTTTTCCGGTAATCGTCAGGGCGTCGCCGTGGATGAGTCCGTGTTCCAACAGCATTTTCATCACCCGGGGCACGCCGCCCGCCTCGTGAAATTGGGTGGTGACGAAGCGCCCGCTGGGTTTGAGGTCACAGAGCACCGGAACCCGGCCGCGGATGGTTTCGATATCGTCCAGGGTCAATTCGACCCCGGCGGCGTTGGCGATCGCGAGTAAATGTAACACGGCATTGGTCGATCCGCCCACGGCCATAATCACAGCAATGGCATTTTCAAACGCCTTGCGGGTCAAAATTTGCCGGGGGAGAATCCGCTGACGGATCGCTTCGGCCAGAACCGCCGCCGATTGTTCCGTACTCTCGGCCTTTTCCGCGTCCTCGGCGGCCATCGTGGAGGAGTACATCAGACTCATCCCCATCGCCTCGAAGGCCGAGGACATGGTGTTGGCGGTGTACATCCCGCCGCAAGACCCCGCCCCCGGGCAGGCGTGGCGCTCGACGGCCAGCAGTTCCTCGTCGGCAATTTTTCCGGCGCTGTGCTGTCCCACCGCTTCAAAGGCGCTGACGATGGTGAGATCCCGTCCGTCGTAGTGGCCCGGTTTGATCGTGCCGCCGTAGATGAAAATTGCCGGGATATTCATGCGGGCGATCGCAATCATCGCCCCCGGCATATTTTTATCACACCCGCCGATCGCCAGCACGCCGTCCATACTCTGGGCGTTGCAGGCGGTTTCGATCGAATCCGCGATCACTTCTCGGGACACCAGGGAATATTTCATCCCCTCCGTCCCCATCGAGATCCCGTCGCTGACGGTGATCGTCCCGAACATCTGCGGCATGGTCCCCGACTGCTTCAGGGCCGCTTCCGCCCGCAGCGCCAAATCGTTCAACCCCATGTTGCAGGGGGTGATGGTGCTGTAGCCGTTGGCGATGCCCACAATGGGTTTGTTGAAATCCCCATCTCCGAACCCCACCGCCCTCAACATGGCGCGGTTCGGGGTGCGTTGGTTGCCCTGGGTGATGGCTTTGCTTCTAAAATTATCCGACATTCCTGATTCCCCTATCGATCGGCGTGCGATCGCACTCGTGGTATGGTGTTGTGTTGCATGGGGTCGAACCCCCCGCCACCCTCGTTTTTCTAGTGTCTGACGGCTGGCTTGTCTTTCGATCCTACAATCTGATGCCGTCTTTATTCCCCCGCGATCCCCAATTTCTTAAGGTTTGCAAATCATCATTTTCCGGAAATCCTCGGTTGACGGTGATGATTGTCCCGAACTCCCCAGCCGGATTTCACGTCATCGGGAAATGAGGGGGGGTGACAATCCCGAATCGCGATCGGGGATGATAGAGAAAGAAGTAACTACAGCAGAGCAATCATTCGTGAGGACAATCAAGATGGAGGTTGAGGAGCTACTCGAGCAATACGCGGCAGGAGAGAGACTGTTTCGATCGGTCAACCTGACGGGCGCCGACCTGAGCGGACTCGATCTCCAGGAGGTCAACTTTATCAGAGCCAACCTGCAAAATACAACCTTCATCAATACTAATTTGACCGGGGTCAACTTCCGCGAGGCGAAACTGATGGGGGTGGATCTCAGCGATGCCAACTTGGCCGAAGCCAACTTGATCGGTGCCAATTTGACGGACGCCAACTTTACCCGCGCCCAACTGACGGGGGCGAGTCTGCGGGGTTCGTCTTCTCGAAGTGTCACTTTGAACCAAGCCAACCTCAGCGACGCCAATTTGGCGGAAGCGAATTTCACCTCGGCCAATTTTATCGGCGCGAATCTCTCCAACAGCACCCTGATTCGGACGAATTTGCTCAAAGCCAATTTGAGCGGCGCCAACCTGGAGAACGCCAATCTCACCAACGTGATTATGCGGGAGTCCACCCTGGAGGGGGCCAACCTCACTCACGCCATCCTCAGCGGCGCGATGCTTTCGGGCGCCAACTTGCACGAGGCGGATTTGAGCCGGGTGACGATGGTGGGGGCGGATTTGAGCGATGCCAATTTGAGCGAAGCCAATCTGCGGGGGGCCAACGTCAGTTGGACGATCCTGCGGGGCGCCAACCTCAGCCGCGCTCGACTCTACCGCACAAAGCTCAATTGGTCGAATCTCAGCGGCGTTAATTTGATCGAGGCCGTCCTGTTGGATACGGTACTCTATCACACCAATTTGCGGGATGCAGACCTGCGGGGGGCGATTTTGCCGGATTAATTAAGGTGTCGGGTGTCGGAATTGTAGGGGCGCAAGGCTTGCGCCCTGATTTAAGCTTCTTTCAGATAGAAACCCGGTTTCTCCGCGTAATCGAATAACAGGACGATCGCGAATTATCCGAACTTGATATGAAGTTTGCAATGAAATTCGCGATCGAGCGTCGGGTTTGCCACTCAAACCCTCACCGACGGAGAACCCGATGAGATTGAAGCCGATTCCGCCGTGGAATTGGAAGATCCTCCGGAGTCCGATGATGCGATGGCTGTTGCCTCCCGACAACTGAAGGACTTTTTTGAGGGGGAAGTGCTACCCCTCACCGACGAAGAACCCGATGAGATTGAGGCTGATTCCGCCGTGAAATTTGAAGATCCTCCGGAGTCCGATTTTGAGGAAGATATCAAAGAAGAGAATATTCCGTTTTAAGTTAAGGAAACAATGGTGAATTCTGAGACTTCCGGCTTTGAATTGGAGATCCCACTTTCCGGCCTGATTTTGGGGCTGATAGTTTTGTCAGCCGCGGGCCTCCTCGGCGCCGTGGGTTTGGGGTGGCTGAGTTGGGGACGACTGCTTTTATTGACTCTCGCCGTTCTACTACTCCTTCCCATTGTCGTCATTCTGGCACTCTACGGCCTGCTTTCGTGGGTCGATCGCAACCGGGTTCAAGATCGCTGTCCCGTCTGTCGGTACGAGTTCGGCGGCTACAGAAATTCCACCCCCCACTGTCCGAACTGCAAGGAACCCCTCCGATTCGATAGGGATGGCAAACTGCATAAAATTTCCCCCACCCACACCCACCCGTCTTGGTCCGTCGATATCCGCTGCGCCGAACATCCGGGGCGTCCGGGATCGTTCCGCTGGCGGCTGAAACTTCAGAAAAAATAATAGCAATAGTAGTGGACTATTTCTACTAAAACTGTGCATTAAAAAATAAATGGTGGGTTACGGCGCGGATGAACAGTTGTGGGT
>NZ_JAYFER010000192.1:0-384 GCF_055795065.1 Lyngbya sp. CCY1209 | reverse complement strand
TTCAGTTTGTTGAGTGCTGTATATATTCTGCCAATTGCGTCAAGGGTTGAGCGTCCGGGTCGAAACCCATAGCTTGTCCCCTCGAATTTGGGTTCCCAGTAGGGTTCCATTACCATCTTAACCAAAGCTTGCTTGGCTCTGTCTCTGATTGTCGGGATTCCCAACGGGCGTTTTTCATCCCGTCCAGGTTTTGGTATCCAGACTCTCCTTAACGGTTTGGCTTTGAAGTTTCCCTTGATTTCCTCAACAAGTTCAAACCTTTGTTTTGGGGATATTGCTATCACACCATCTACTCCGGCTGTTTTCATGCCTTGGTTATCTTGGGTCACTCGTCTTACCGCTAAGAGCCTTGCGTAGTATGACTTCAAAAGGAGTCTCTGCAAC
>NZ_JAYFER010000191.1:0-6663 GCF_055795065.1 Lyngbya sp. CCY1209 | reverse complement strand
AATTCCCTCGACATCAGGGTTTAAAGGTTTGTCCCTCTGAGGAAACTGTAAACAGACGAGCGCGCACTGCTATATCAGGTTTAATATCAAATCCGGTTGAATATCCGCACCGCTTGGGAATTAACTCCCAAGGGCGCAAGCCTTATTCCCGATTCCCGATTCCCTATTCCCGATTCCCGATTCCCCACCGAGCACACCCCACAGCTCACATGGGCGGCAATTGAGCCGGTCCCCACAATCCCTCCGTCTCCTCAATCGAATCGCGCAGGGGGTCGCAGGGGCGATCGCGGCTGTCGATGCGGACGAGGATTTTGCACTGTTCGTAAAAAATCTGGGCGACGGTGCGCTTGGGGAGCTGCTGCGGTTTTGCCAGGGCGATCTGAAAGCTGGTATTGGCCGCATTTAACAGTTGCGTATCGTTATTGTTTTCCTTCGCCAGCGACCCCAAAATCTGGGCTTTCAAATAGAACAATTCCGGGTGATCGGGGATTTCTTCCAGGGCTGCGTTGACCAAATCTAACGCCTTTTGAAACTGGTCTAAATCTCGGTAGGCGATCGCCATTCCCCAGCGGGCGAGGTAGCGAGGCTCCCCGTACCGATCCAGGCGATCGACAGCTTCCATCGGGTCGGAAAAGGGCAAATTCAAACCCAAAAATAAATCCATATATCCCTTGAGCAGATTCAGTTCCGGATCGTCCGGATCGACTTGCTCGGCGGCGTTCATCAATTGCAATACCGTCTGCAACTTTTGAAAGGCTCGGGGGGCGCCTTGCAGGGTCCCCTCGGTTTCGACGATGTGGGCACCCTGCAAAAAGTGGCCCACCGCCTGATACAAATTGCCCCGCAGGGGGTCCGTGGGGGTGAGGGCGATCGCGGTTTCCAGGGTGCGCTCGGCGTGACGCTCGAGCATCTCCCAGTTTTCATCCTGGTAGGCGAGGGCCGCTTGCAGGGCGTAAATCATCGGTTCCCCCGGTTCGGCGCCTTCCGCCTGTTGGAGATACCGTTCGGCTTCGAGGTAGTTTCCCCGCTCGAACATGGCTCGAAATGCCGCTTCCGTCGTTTCTCCGATCGCCCGGGGGTCCTCGGTGCGGAAGGGATCGGCGGTGGCAACCCCACCCGAAAGGGCGATCGCGATCGGGGCGACACTCAGGAGGGCGACAATGCGGCGTCGCATAGATTTAAAATGGCGGGACACGGCGATCATGGCAATCTTTCCAGAAGTCGAAGGTGGGCGGTTCGGGCGGTTTGACCCCGGCAGGTGACAATCTGCCGATGCTATAATTTTTGACGGGTTTTGCCACGTTCCACCCGGTTGAAATGCCAATTCGAGAAAACCTCTAAATGCTTTATATCAGAAATTTGCTCTATCATCCGGCGGCTTGCAACGCTCCGATTCTCGACAACGTGAATTTGGAGCTCGCCCCCCAGCAGATGGGCTTGATCGTCGGTCGCAGCGGTTCCGGCAAGAGCACGCTGTTGGAAATTTTAGCGGGTTTGGCGCAACAAACCAAAGGGGACATCCGCTGGCGGGAGCAAGAGTTGACGTCGGAACATTTGCCGCAACTGGCGGGGTTGGTGTTCCAGTTCCCGGAACGCCATTTTTGCGGCGGCTCGATTTTGGAGGAGTTGCGGCTCGGACACCCGGAAATCGGACAGGAGCAGATGGAACGGGCTCTGGCGGAGGTGGGTTTGAGTGGAATTCCCCTGCAAACGCCACCCCACTCCCTCAGCGGCGGACAGCAGCGGCGGTTGGCTTTGGCGGTGCAACTGATCCGCCAACCCCATTTGTTGATGTTGGACGAACCGACGGCGGGGTTGGACTGGTCCATGCGGCAGCAGTTGGTGGGTTTGTTGGAAAAGTTGAAATCTCACTGGACGCTGTTGGTGGTGACCCACGACGCGGAGGATATGGTGAGAATCGCCGATCGCTGCTGGAGTCTCGATCACGGACAGTTGCGACCCACCGAAGCGGAACAATTAACAATTAATAATTAACAATTAACAATTAATAATTGGGGTTGAGATTTAGATGGAAAAGACTGGGGGCTTACTTTTGCCGGGGATGGAAGCGCGGTGGGTCGAGACGTTGGGGTGGAGGCCGAGCGATCGCCAGCGGGAGATGTTTCAAAGTTTATACGAACGGATTTTGTCGGGGAATCGGCGGTTGAATTTGACCCGCATCACCGAGCCGGAGGAGTTTTGGGAAAAGCACCTGTGGGATTCCCTGCGGGGGGTCGTCCCCTGGCTATCGAGGGGATATTCCCATTTGAAAATCATCGATATTGGCACGGGGGCGGGGTTTCCGGGTCTGCCGATCGCGATCGCGATTCCGGAGTCCGAAGTGACGTTGCTCGACAGTACGGGTAAAAAGGTGGCATTTTTGCAGACAATCGTGGCGGAGTTGGGGATCGAGAGGGCGTTTCCCGTCGTGGGGAGGGCCGAAGCGATCGCCCAGATGTCGGAACATCGCGAAACTTACGATTTGGTGACGCTGCGAGCCGTGGCGGCGGCGTCGGTTTGTGCCGAATACAGTTTGCCCTTATTGAAAATGGGCGGGACGGCGGTTCTCTATCGGGGACAGTGGACGGAGGTGGAACAAAAGGAGATCCAACGTGCGATCGGCCAATTGGGGGGCGTGCTGGAGTCGGTGGAAGGGTTTGAAACGCCCTTGAGCGGGGGCGTCCGCCACTGCGTTTACCTGCGGAAAGTCGAACCCACCCCCGACCGCTTCCCCCGTCCGGCGGGGGTTCCGGCCCAAAAACCGTTGGGTTGAAAACCCCGACCACCAGAGGCGATCGGGGTTCTCAAATCGGATGCTATGATTGCCGAAAGCTGATATCGCGATGAGCCAAAGCGTATTGACAAATCGAGGGGGATTTGAAAACGCCACAATTTTGATTCAAAGGGGTTTTGAGTTCTCCCGACTCCCGACTCTCGACTCCCGACTCCCGCCCACAGCGCGATCAATCACAGCTATAAAATTATTTTCTTAAAGCATTTGCGATCGCGCCTTCGAGTTCCGGCTGCGAAAGACTGGTGATGAAAAACACTTCCTGAACCGTCTTTCCGGCTCTGGCGAGAACTTTAAAGCCGCCCCGGATGGGGACGGAAACTCTCAATTTCATTTTGGGGCAGTGTCCCTTGGCTTTCGTGATCACGCCGGGGGTGATGGTTTGAATTCCGTCATGGTGGGTGAGGCGATCGAGTACGGGGATCAAGCCCTGCAGGTGGGTGGAGTGATTCCAAACCAAGCGGCCCCGGGAGTTATTTTTCATCGTTTCAGTCTCCAAAATCAACATTTCCAGTATAGATTTTTGGCGGGACGTCCGACAGGCGATCGCGCGATCGGGGCGGGCGAAATTTTTGGGGGGCGATCATCTGTATCGATCGCCGAGCTTATTTTAGAGTCGGAAATAAGGTGTTTTTTCTCAGGGTGAGGGGGGGAACCCAACCCGCGATCGATCCGAAGCCCAGATCGGCTTGGGGAGGTGCGATCGCAACGATGCCCTCAAAAACAGTATCTTTGATTACTTTTTTTTATATTGAGTTGTTCTAGGATACGACACCAGCCCAAAATTTCACCGTCAATCAGTTGCAGATCGGTGGTATTACTGAACAGTAAAATGAGGATGAGATTGGGTAGACTTACTTAGATCGATTTGGCGAACCGGATCGAATCCAAAATCCTCAGATTGTGCGCCGAGTTCCACCCGTGTAAAATCGCAGTTTCGGACTCGAATCAATCGGATCTGCGTAGCATCATTGTTGATCGAGAGTGAGGATTGAAGTCATACCGCTAAAAATGTAAAATTAACGGATAAAATTTTCAACACATCTTCTGGAGTACCCATTATTTATGATGAGCCAAGGATTAGGAAGACGGAAGTTTTTATTGTACGGATCTGCCGCGTTGGGTGGCAGTCTGTTTTTGAAAGCCTGCGGAAATGCCGCCGAAACCACGGGCGAAACGACGGACGGAACGACAGCCGAAACCCCCGACGCAACCACAGCCAGCACGGCCAACGGCGACACGATCAAAGTCGGGATTTTGCATTCTTTGAGTGGGACGATGGCGATCAGCGAAACCACCGTCGTGGAAGCTGAAAAAATGGCGATCGAGGAGATCAATGCCAACGGCGGCGTGTTGGGCAAACGGATCGAAGCGGTGGTTGAAGATGGGGCTTCCGACTGGCCGACATTTGCGGAAAAAGCCGAAAAACTCATCGATCAAGATGGAGTGGTGACGGTTTTCGGATGCTGGACTTCCGCCAGCCGCAAGGCGGTCAAGGATGTCTTTGAATCCAAAAACCATATGTTGTGGTATCCCGTCCAATACGAAGGGCAGGAGTGTTCCAAGAATATT
This sequence comes from Lyngbya sp. CCY1209, assembly GCF_055795065.1. NCBI lineage: Bacteria > Bacillati > Cyanobacteriota > Cyanophyceae > Oscillatoriales > Microcoleaceae > Lyngbya > Lyngbya sp. CCY1209. The sequence continues at coordinate 2,300 of NZ_JAYFER010000191.1, read as the reverse complement.
TTCTACACCGGAGCCGCCCCGAATCAACAAATCGAGCCGGCGGTGGATTGGCTATTAGAAAATAAGGGTACGGAATTCTTTCTTGTCGGCTCCGACTACGTTTTTCCCCGCACGGCAAACACCATTATAAAAGAGCAGCTCAACGCCAAAGGCGGAACGACGGTCGGGGAAGATTATCTCCCCTTGGGAAATACGGAAGTCACGGCAATTATAACCAAAATTAAGCAGGCGTTGCCGAATGGTGGCGTGATTTTTAATAGCCTCAACGGAGATAGCAACGTCGCCTTTTTCAAACAGTTGCAGGGGGCAGGACTGACACCGGATTTGTACCCGGTGATGTCGGTGAGTATCGCCGAGGAAGAAGTGCGGCAGATCGGGCCGGAGTTTTTGAAAGACCACTACGCCGCCTGGAACTATTTCCAAACCGTCGATACTCCCGAGAATAAAACTTGGGTGGAGGCGTTTAAGAACAAATACGGTCAAGATCGGGTGACGAACGACCCGATGGAAGCCGCTTACATCATGGTTTACCTATGGAAACAGGCGGTGGAACAGGCGGGGACGGCCGACGATCTCGAAGCGGTGAGGGCCGCGGCGATCGGCCAGCAATTACAGGCCCCGGAAGGGTTGGTGACAATTAACCCCAACCACCACCTGTCCAAAACCGTGCGAATCGGCCAGATTCGGGATGATGGGATGTTCGATATTGTCTGGGCGTCCGACGGTCCGGTACAGCCGATCGCGTGGAATCAATACGTCCCCAGTACGAAGGGTTACGCCTGCGACTGGACCGATCCTGCCAAGGGCGAAAAATTCCAAATGGACGGGGTTTAAATCTCGATAATTGATGGCTGGAAGAACGGGGAATTTAATTTCCCCTTCTCCCCTTTTTTCGCGGAAATCGGAGGGTTGATATGGCAACCGCCCTGGCGACAGCGATCAATTCTGAAACCCGGACTGTGAAAGCTTTTTCTCCCTGTTGTCTGTTTCCTGTTGCCTGTTGCCTGTTGCCTGCCATATCTGTCCATTTGCGGTTGTTTTCAATCTTAAAAAATGCAAGAACTTGCCATCGCCATTTTTAATGGTATCAGTATCGGTTCGGTGTTGCTGATCGCGGCTTTGGGGTTGGCGATCGTCTTCGGACTGATGGGGGTGATCAACCTCGCCCACGGGGAATTGATGATGCTAGGAGCCTACGCCACCTTCGTCGTTCAAAATGTATTCAAACCCCTGGAAGATTCCCCCATATTCAGTATCTATATTTTCGTCGCCCTCCCCGTGGCGTTTGTCGTCGCGGGTTTGGTGGGGCTACTGTTGGAAAGGGGAGTGATCCGATATCTGTACGGCCGACCGTTAGAAACCCTGTTGGCGACTTGGGGGGTCAGCTTAATTTTACGCCAATTCGTGCGGAGCGTCAACTGGGGTTTGGTGTTGGGTATCGCCATATTTTGCCTGCTCTTTTTTGGCGGTTTATTTGTGGTCAAACGTCGGGGGAACTGGGAGCGAATTCGCAACGGGGCGATCGCCCTTTTACTCGTCCTATCTGCGGGAATTTCCACAACCGCGAGTATCCTGTTGGGTCGGGCGTTTGGAGACGTGTTGACCAAGCCCTGGTTCAGTGCCAGAAATGTGGACGTGACGGCGCCGGCTTGGTTGCGGGGGGGTCTGGCTATGGGGAATTTTCAGCTTCCCTATTCTCGGGTTTTTATTATTATTTTAACGCTGCTTTGTTTGGCGGGAATTTATTGGTTTTTGAACCGTTCGACCTGGGGTCTGAGGATTCGTTCTGTCACCCAAAATCGCAGCATGAGCGCCTGTTTGGGCATCCCCACCGATCGCGTCGATGCTTTGACATTTGCATTGGGTTCCGGACTGGCGGGAATCGCCGGATGTGCGATCACATTATTGGGTTCTGTCGGTCCAAATACGGGGCAAAATTATATCGTCGATACGTTTATGGTGGTGGTCGTCGGGGGTGTAGGAAACCTGTTCGGGGCGGTGATCGCGGCGTTGGCGATCGGAACGGTCAGCTATCTGATCGGTTCGGGAACGTTGGCGTTATTGATTTCTCCGGTGGAATTTTTGCAGCCCTTAACCGACCTGTTTAATTTCTTCGCGACGACCAGCATGGCGAAGGTGTTGGTGTTCGTTTTAATTATCGCATTTTTGCAGGTCAAACCGGCGGGTATTTTTCCGCAAAAAGGTCGGACGGCGGAGTTGTAGATTCGGTCGAAGTAGCACGGGCATCCTGCCGGTGCTGAGAATTCGGTCGAAGTAGCACGGGCATCCTGCCGGTGCTG
>NZ_JAYFER010000190.1:0-945 GCF_055795065.1 Lyngbya sp. CCY1209 | reverse complement strand
CAATTCCCAAGCTAATAGCCAAAATCATATTCAGATGATTGGGGAATTTGTACGGATCTGACTATAAATTTGCCTCCCCTGCCTCCTCTGCCTCCCCTGCCTCCTCTGCCTCCTCTGCCTCCTCTGCCTCCTCCGCCTCCTCCGCCCCCCTGCCCCCCTGCCCCCCTGCCCCCCAACTCCCGATTCTCTAGGGATTGATCTGCTTGAGGATCATTCGCAGGCGATCGTAATCGTCTTTGAGGAGGACGCTGATGGAGCGTCCGGCTTCCACCAGCCAGGGGCGATCGCAGTGTCGGAGTTGATAAATTTCTCGGATGGTTGCGGCCACCAACGAATCCACCGGAGCGTTGGCTACTTGCAGGAGGGTCCGCAGGAAATCCAGGCTTTCGCTGAAGTTGACCACCGCTTCCGCCGAGCAGCGGTAGACAGCTTGGTGAATTTGGGGGGGACGGGGGGGGAGGTATTGATAAATTTTGCCGCGATCGGGCCGCGATCCGTTCCTCCCTTGCGGCGGTTCTTCAAAACCGACGATCGCCGCCCGGAATTCGGTTTTCAGCATGGCAAAAATTTGGGGCTGCTGTTCCCGCAACTCTTGCAGGGACAGGCCCAAAGCCCGAGCCCGGTGAACGGAGTCGATGGGACTCGTCGTCGCGTGGTAAACGATCGCGTACACCCGGTTGCCGGACTCCTCGTCCACCGCCACCACCCAACTCCCGAAAGGCGGCATCACCGGAAAGCTGAGATCCTCCGGTTCCAAGCACTGAGCCAGAAACTCGCAGGTTGACGTTTCGATCACCTCGGCGAAGTGGTCGCGGTGCCGGTTGGCTGCCGCAAATTGAGGCAAGGGAAGGCGCATGGCTCACAGATCGGAACATACAGACAGTTATAAGGCTGGTCAGGGGTGCGTCCCTTATATCCATCCAGAGGGATGAAAGCCTTACCAGG
>NZ_JAYFER010000189.1:0-3245 GCF_055795065.1 Lyngbya sp. CCY1209 | reverse complement strand
CACCCCCGGCTGAAGCACGGGGGCTTCGTGCCCTCCCCTTCAGGTAGCTGACCAGCTATCGCCTTAACTGGCTACGTGAGAGAATCATCCGAGATGGCGAGTTCATTGCAGCGATCAGAAATTATCGGGCGCCTGAAGGAGAAGGGGTTGAAAGTGACCCCCCAGCGCTACGCGATCTATGCCAACCTCTTGTCTCGCGCCGACCACCCCACGGCGGATCAGCTTCTCACGGATCTCAACAAAGATATTCCGGTGTCGTCCCAGGCTACGGTTTACAGTTCGCTGCAAGTGCTCCAGGAAGTCGGTTTGGTGCGGGAAGTCCTCCTGGACGGGGGGGTAGCCCGCTACGATGGCAACGTCAAGCCGCACCACCACTTTCAGTGTCGCAACTGCGCGGCGATCGCGGATATTCCCTGGGAACAGTTTCAGGGGTTAGACTTGAGCGGATTGCGATCGGGTGGGAAAGCGGAAAGCTACGAGGTGACGGTACACGGACTCTGTTCGCACTGCGCCGCAGAAGCGGAATCTTCCTCCGAAAACGGATAAAATCGATCCATCCATCTGACAAAAGGATTGGTGGTGAATGGAAGCGCTATCCCCATCACGCCTCGTCAAAATTAGCAAATACCTCAGCAAGCATTTGCGACACCAACCCGATCGCCTGGGGTTGAAACTGTCCCCCGGCGGATGGGTGGCGGTGGAGGACCTGGTGGCGGCTTGCGAGGCGCACCGATTTCCCCTCAGTCGCGCCGAATTGGAGGCGGTGGTGGCGAACAGCGACAAGCGGCGGTTTTCCTTCGACGAGACGGGGACTCTGATCCGCGCCAACCAGGGCCACAGCGTCCCGGTGGACTTGCAATTGGAGCCCCGGAAACCCCCCGAAATTCTCTACCACGGCACGGGGGAACCGTCGCTGGAGTCGATTCTGAGGTGGGGGTTATTGAAAATGTCTCGCCACCACGTCCACCTGTCTGCGGACGCGGAAACGGCGCGGCGGGTGGGGATGCGGCACGGACGTCCGGTCATTTTGGCGATCGACACGGCGGCGATGGCAGCGGCGGGGTACGTTTTTTATTGTTCGGCGAATGGAGTTTGGTTGGTGGACGCGGTGCCACCGGAGTATCTCCGCCGCCTGGATTAAAAACCAGATCGAATTGAGGTTAATTACAGCAGTTGCCTATCTGCCGCGATACGGTTCGATCCCCCATTATCCCCCTTGATCTCCCCCCTTACAAAGGGGGGGTAGGGGGGGATTTCTCTGACTGTAATCGCGGGTTGATATCCCCCATTATCCCCCTTGATCTCCCCCCTTACAAAGGGGGGGTAGGGGGGGATGGGGACTTTGAGTGATTCTCCCCCCCCGAAGTGCCGATGCGAATCATGGGCGGTTCCCCCGAAATTAAATGATAGAATACAGGCCGGAGTCGGAGTTGTATTCCCACGCCCGTCCCTGGGGATCTCTCTGGCGGGTGTAGTCGGTTAGGACGACGGGATAATCGCGGATTTGGGTCAGGCGTCCGGAGTCGCAGTTGAGGATTGCGACCAGTTGTTCTTGGGTGATGCCTTCTTTGCCGGGGACGGCCCTCTCGGCGGACGGACTGGCGGTCGTTTTTCCGGTTCTCACGGCGGCGGGTGGGGGGACGTTTAAATAGTTGCTGACAATGAAATCGATCGCCGTGGATTGGTCGATGTTGCGTTCTTCCATGAAAGCCACCAATCTGGCGTGGGTTTCCGGCTTGATATCGGCGACGACCCGATGATTTTGAGTGTCTGTGGAATTGACCATTTTTGACTCCATCTGTGCGATCGCGCGGACAAATATAAATATAGCAATGAGCGCTCGTATGTTAACAAATCGAGGGAACCCCGAAAACTTCAAAACCTCGCTTTAAAGGGGCTTTGAGTTTTCCCGACTCCCGACTCCCGATTCTCGAGGACCGCCCGCAGCGCTATAAAGTGCCCGTTCTATTTCAGGTTAGATCCGATCGGGGCTCCGCGACCCCTACCTTGGGGGTGAAATTTTCGATATCGGCGGTAAAATGACGCGATCGCGGATCGGCCGGGGTGCGATCGCGACCGAATTTGTCTGTAAAAATGTTATCTTTTATCTGGTGTTCGGACTGAAAAATGGGTGCCATGTCTCACAGCGGGCTATTCGTCGGATTGATTACCCTGGACTTTATTTATGGGGTGGAAAAATACCCCGATCGCAACCAAAAGGTGGTCGCCACCCACTACGCCGCCACCGCCGGAGGACCCGCCACCAACGCCGCCGTCACCTTCGCCCATTTGGGCAATTCCGCCGAAATTTTTGGGGGGGTGGGAAGCCATCCCGTCACGCAACTGATCTGGGCGGATTTGGAACGGTGGGGGGTGAATGTCACGGACTTGGATCGCGATCGCGGCGAACCCCCTCCCGTCTCTTCAATTACCGTCACCGAAAACACGGGCGATCGGGCCGTCGTCTCCATCAACGCCACCCAATCCCAACTGTCGCCGGACGCGATTTCCGCCGATATTATCGAAGGAATTGATATCATTTTAATCGACGGACATCAGATGGCGTTGAGTCGGGAAATCGTCCGATTTGCCGAGGGTAAAAATATCCCCGTCGTCGTGGATGGGGGAAGCTGGAAACCCGGATTTGAAACGGTGTTGCCCGACATCGATTATATCATCTGTTCCGCCAACTTTCATCCCCCAGATTGCCAAACGGAAACGGAGGTTTTTGAATATCTGAAAAATTTGGGAATTCCCCACATTGCGATCACCCACGGGGGAGGTGCGATCGGGTCCCATCATCGAGGGGTTTATAATAACATCGAGGTTCCCCCAATCGCGCCGGTGGATACGCTGGGTGCGGGGGATATTTTTCACGGTGCTTTCTGTCACTTTATTTTACAGGAATCTTGGGAAGAGGCACTGGGAAAGGCGGCGGAAGTGGCGTCCGATTCTTGCCGGTATTTCGGGACTCGGGAATGGATGGAAAGTGATTGAATTTTACCACAGAGGCACAGAGGAACACAGAGAGAGGATCTGTCCCAACCCAATATAGCAGCACGGTTGGGAGATGCGGGGGTGCGATCGCATTTTTGTAGGGGCGTATGGCATACGCCCTGATTTGATATTCGCCCGGCGCCAGATGAAAAAGGGCGCAAGCCAGGGGCTCCTACAGAGTTGATAATTGAGGCGATCGCATCCTCAAAATTTGGTACTCTGTTTGAATGACTGATTTTAGGCTTGTA
>NZ_JAYFER010000188.1:0-13968 GCF_055795065.1 Lyngbya sp. CCY1209 | reverse complement strand
CAATTCCCAAGCTAATAGCCAAAATCATATTCAGATGATTGGGGAATTTGTACGGATCTGACTATAAATTTGCCTCCTCTGCCTCCTCTGCCTCCTCCGCCTCCTCCGCCTCCTCCGCTTCCTCCGCCTCCATTCCCGACTCCCTAATACCGACTCCCGACTCCCGACTCCCTTCCCCCCTTCTCCCGGACGGATTTGGTAATATTTTTTAACATTGAAGTCAATCGTTAAATATAAAATCATGACAACCACTCCCACCGCCACCCCACTGCCCCAAGTGGTCGAACTGCGGCCGAGTTACGCCATTCCCCTGGTGTTGGTTCTCGGCTCGATCCCGCTGTTTCTCGTCCAAAAGTGGGTCGCCCTGCCCGTTTCCCTGTTCGGGCTGTTTCTGACCCTTCAGACAGCCACCATTCGCCTGCAATTTACCCCGACGGATTTGGATGTCTGCCGTTCCGGAAAGCTGATCCGGCGATTCCCCTATCGGGAGTGGCTGAATTGGGAGATTTTTTGGCCGCCCGTGCCGATTTTATTCTACTTTCGAGAGGTCAACAGCATCCACTTTCTGCCCGTTCTGTTCGACCCCAAAATGCTGCGTTCCTGTTTGGAAGAACGGTGCGGTTTCGCCCGAGAGTCTCCCCCGAAAGAAGGATGAAAAAGCGGCGAAGTTAAGATATTTTAACTGCAACTCGTTCAAAAATCCGGTCAAATGAACCGCGATCGCGGGCTTCACGTTTCGTAAAAAATCTCACAGAAAACCGGGAGGTTTTCTGTGAGAACATTGGGTCATTGAGATAGCTGCTCCTAGTGGAGCGAAAGTCCCCTCAACTTGAGGTAAAGTAGAATAGAATCATAGATCTTTCGAGGAAAGGAGATGCACCCCGATGCTAGAAGACCCTGACGATCGATTAACTTCCTGATGGCTTTCACTAACTCCCCTAAAAACTAGGGGCGAGTGGACGACTTTGGACACTACGGACAAGTCATATTGAACGTTTCCGATCTATCAAGGTGTGCGAGTCTATGTTGATTATTGCAGGTCGGTTTTTGAGAATTCAAGGGGTCTGTTGCAATCACCCACTTTTTTGACCGGTCGGGCGTTCTTCTCGAATACACCGCGAGAATTCACCGACCTTTCGGGAAAACCCGAGAGCCCGAAACCTCATTCTCCCGCGATTTGTTCTGTCCGCGTCCACAAGTAAAAGCCGAATATCCTTTTGCCCCGCCGCAGCGATCGCGATCGCCATTGATGAACGGGTCCGACAGCCTACGGCTGATAAACTTGAGTGAATCGGGATCGCCTGCCAGCATCCGGCAAAATGGATTGACATTCCATCACGGTCGCCTTTCCGGAAGGCTGACGCTTTCTCTCCGCGAGGGTCAAGTGCTTCAGAATGAGCAGTTTTGACCCGGATTTTACAACCGACGTAATTTAACCAACCGATTAGATGGACACGAACAAACGACGGGAATCGACTCACACTCTGGTTAGGCGGCAGGCGACGCCGAAAGAACGAGAGTTGATCCATTTGCTGGCCAACCTCGGCTGTTCCCAAGCCAGATACGGCCTCAAACACGCCACCAGTAAAGGAGTGGCCTCCCCCGAAGATAGACTCCGCCTCGCCGAGTGGCACTTCCTCCGACTGCAACAAATTCGCCGAATCGAACGCAGTCTGGCGCCGGTCGCCACCCTGAAGCGGGTCTACTTCAAAACTGCCCTGAGTCCCCGCAGCCTGAAATCCCTGAAACTGGTCTGGACCGAAGGGGACAAAACCCGGGTCAAACGAGTCGATCCCGAATTGGACGAAATCCTCAGCGATGCCTTGGACAGAGGAGACACCCTAAAGCAGATCTTTTACATCGTCGAGATCGAAGCCCGACTCTTCGCCTCCACCCCCGACGGCGGCAAAGTCCCCCTGTGGGTGAAGGAGTGGGAAGATTCCGGCTACGAGATCAATTTCTTTCCGCCTTCCTTCCCGCAGTGGGCGAATATTACCGATCGCGGGTAGTTGGGGAATAGGAAATGGGGAATAGGGAATGGGGAATGGGGTAAATTCAAAAATTTTTTCTTCTGCCCTCGCTTTCCTTTCCTCATTATTTCTATGAGGTGCACGCGGCGCCATACATGGCCCAAATCGCCATCGCCCGCAGGTAGTGGCTGGCCCGGAATGTACCCGCCGCCGTGATCGCCTCGGGGGTGCGAAACTGGAGTCCGTTGTCGTAGACTTGGCGGACCACCGCTTCGGCGAGTTGGAACGCCTCGTTTTTCATCCCCATTTGGATCATGAACGCCCCCAGGCCGAAATTGATCCCCGTCCACACCTCCAAGGGGTGGGTGTCGTCCGGATTTTCCGCTTCTCCGGTCGGTTTCACGCCGTTGGCGGCTCCGAATCTGCCGTCATGAAAATTTTTGAAACAGGACTCGTAAACCGTTCTCAGGGCTGTGAGCGCCCGATCGCGGGACACGATATCCGGCAAGTTGAGCAGGGCCGCGTAAAATTGGCCGCAGAGTTGGTCCGCCATCACCACATCCGAACCGCTTTCGCTGTCGAGGCAATAATAACTGCCATTCCACAGCTTTTCCTCATAAATAGGTTGGGCTAATTCCAGCCAATTTTGATAGGTGGCGATCGCATCTTTGGGGTTTGGGGTGATCTCCTCCGATTCCGATGCCAAAATTTTCCCGATCGCGATCGCGGCTTCCAACGCCGCCAACCACAACCCGCCGCAGTAGGCACTCACCCCCCGCAACCGCCAATCATCGAAGGTCTGATCCGGCGCCCCGCCATTTTCCGGGATGCCGTCCCCGTCGCGATCGAACGTTTTCAAATAGGCGAGAGTTTCCACGATTGCCGGCCAACAGTCCCGCAAAAATTCCAGATTGTCATCCCCCGCCAACTGATAATCCCGATACACCTGCAACACAAAATCGCAGGGCAGATCCTTCCACAAATTGCAGTCCTGATAGCTGGTGTAATTCGTCTTTTCCCAGGGATGTTCGTTGGGCGCCCCGAGGTCGTGGGGAGTCGCCCCGGCGGCTTTGCGGATGGCTTCGGCCTGATTGTAGCCGATAATTCGGGGGGTATGATCTCTAGTTGCGATCGCCCTCGCGAAGGTCCGCAGCACCGATTTTTCCAACTCCGGCCACAGCATCAACAGGGCGAAAGACCCGTACAGCCGCACGTCCAGACTCTCATACCAACGATAATCCAGACATTCCAACACCGCAAATCGACCGATGGGCTGTTCCTCGTCCGCCGCCGTCCACAGCGTCCCCCCGGCGGTGAGGACGTACAATTCGTTGAATAACGCCATTTTGAACCACGGGGGCAAATCGTCGCGATCGCGGATCGGTTTTTGCCAAGCCTCGATATTCTCCAGCCAAGTATCCGAATGCTTCATCGCCGTCCGGATCATCGACCAGGCATTTCGGCCCGTCCGCCCGAAAAAGTCGGTGTAGCGGCGGTAGTAGCTGACCCCCCGTTCAAACTCGGTGATGGGTAGATCCCAGGCGATAAAAAACGGGATTTTGCGGGTTTTTCCCGGCCGCAGCATCACCCGAACCGCCAACGCCACGCCACTCCGTTCCCCTTCTCTGGCGGGTTGTTCGTCTTCCTCATCCAGCAGGGTCCCGTCCTTGGCGAAATACTCCCAAACGTCGGCCCCCGTGCCTTTGGGGTTCCAGCGGGTTTGGTAATACACCTCGACGGCGGGGTTGGTGATGGTGGCGATCGCGATCTGGCCGTCGCCTTCCCCCACCTCGTCATCCACATTCAAACGACTCATCACGCAACCGACGCGGTGGAAATCCTCCACCAGGCGATTATAATTTCCGAGGGAATCCCCCCATTTGGGTCGATAGTCGTAAACGGGACTGCCATCGTCCCGAACCGTGACCGGCGGGGTGTCCAAAGCGTTGGTGAACCAGCCCACGGTATTTTCCCAGGTCAGCATGATGCTGATGGTCATTAACTTGTCGGTGGGGTTGTGGGCGACCCATTCAAAAACGGCGATCGGATAGCTGGTTTCTTGATAATTGCCCGCCCAAACCGGGGAGAATTGTTCGCAGGTTAATTGAGTTTGAAAGATATTTTCATAGACGAACCAACTGCGGGGATAGAGGGCGTGATAGGTTCCGGTGGAGGTGGTTTCCGTCGAGGCGGGATACCAATTCCAGGCGGATAAACTGCCGTCCGAGGGCGGTTCCGTACAGAGGGCGTAGGCCTGACGTCCGGCTTCCGTCTCCTCGAATACGCTGAATTGACAGCCCGGGAGGGTGCGAAAAACGTGCTCGCCGCCGTCGAGATGCCAGAGGTTGAAGTCCCCGCGATGCGATCGGCCGATGCAACCCGCCCCGAACCCGCCCAAGGGCATCCCGTGCCAGGGGCCATCGTCCAAATTGCTGGCGTAGCGGACGGTATAGGGGTTTTCCCATCCCAGTCCGATGGGACGGTTCCAGGTGTGGGGCGGGATGTGGTTGGTGGGTGCTGGGTATTTCATGGCTATTGATTGTATCGCTTCATCCGCACGAAGGTACAGGGATAGCCGGAGACGGTATTCTCGAAGGCTTCGACTTTGCGAAACCCGAATTTTTCGTAGAAGCCGATCGCGTTTCGGTTCCCCGCCATCACAATCGTCCAGGTGGGGGAACCGATGAGGTTGATCGCCAACTGTAGCAGGCGCCCGCCGATGCCGCGACCCTGGTAGTCGGGATCGATGTAGAGGAGGATGATGTAGCGCTCATAGAGCGCCATGATGCCGACGACTTTTTTGCCCTCGCAGGCGACGAACTTGCGGCAGAGGGGAAATAGCTTGGCGATGTGGGGATTTTTGGCGAGGGGTCGCATCCCCCGGAGGTCGCAGGACCCCTGGAATTCGGCGGGTTGGGCGCGATCGTGGACCCGACAGACCCCTTCCCAATCGCGATCGCGGTAGGGGCGAATGGTGATGGTTGGGAGGGTGCGATCGGATGTGGGGGTCATGGACATTGGGGGGTCGGGATTCTCATATTTATTTTACGGGGAAATGGCGAATTTTCTATTTTGTGACCCCCGCCACTGATCAGAAACCGGGTTTCTACCCGAGTTGACGGGTTCTCCCGCGATCGCTTCAAAGAAACCCGGTTTCTACTCCTCACCAGTCGCTTCTAAATTGTGTAAGTTGGGTTCGCACCTCAACCCAACGGAAAAACTATCGGATAAAATGGGTTCATTAATGGGTCGGATCGTCCCTTGGAAAATTCTCTAGGATAGAAGAGGTTACGATGGTACGGACAAATACCAAACCGGAAACCGAAACTTTATCGCTCAATTTGCCGAAAAAAATTCGACTCCATGTCACCCAAGAACAGTTTACCGACCTGGCTTCAACCAATCCCGAATTGAGATTAGAAAGAACCGCGAAAGGAGAGTTAATTGTGAATCCGCCGACGGGTTGGGAAACGGGAAAACGCAATAGCAGGATTTCGGGAGAGTTGTATCTCTGGTGGCGAAATGCGGGGGAACCGGGGGAGGTTTTTGAATCCTCGACGGGGTTTATTTTACCCAATGGTGCGACTCGCGCCCCCGATGCGTCTTGGATTAGTCCGGAACGTTGGGATGCACTCACACCGGAACAAAAGGGAACCTTCGCGAATATCTGTCCGGATTTCGTGGTGGAGTTGCGATCGGATTCGGATACGCTAAAATCGCTGCAAGAAAAAATGCGGGAGTATGTGGATAATGGGGCGAAATTGGGTTGGTTAATCGATCCGCAAAATCGAACGGCGGAAATTTATCGGCCGGGGTTGGAGGTGGAGGTGTTGTCAAGTCCCGCCGAGGTATCCGGTGAAGACGTTTTGCCCGGTTTCGTGTTGGATTTGCGTCGAGTTTGGAGTTGAAATGCGATCGGGTTTGTCCCGCCATTGACAAGAATAGCAGTTCGTTTCAGAAACCGAAAAGACTCAACTTGACTCCCCTCGCCCAGAATTGGGAGAGGGGCTGGGGGTGAGGGCTTTACGAGTATCTCAAGCCCCCTAAATCCCCCAACTTTGGGGGACTTTTATTCTCCCCTCGCCCAGAATTGGGAGAGGGGCTGGGGGTGAGGGCCGGATCTCAAAGTCCCCCTTTTGAAGGGGGATTTAGGGGGATCGTCCGTCAATTTAAAGAGTCGGAGAATCCCCCCTAACCCCCCTTGGAAAAAGGGGGGAAAAGAGTATATCACTGGGGCAGCAAGTTTTTACCGAAAGTGATTCGAGGGAAAAAGAAAACCTCGCCGGGACAGATAAAATTGCCCTGGAATCCCCCCGATGTGGAAAACGCGGAGGTGGCGGCAGTGGCGGAAAAGTTTGTGAAAGCCAACTGCTACATGAGTTAGTTGAATGAATCACTCCTGAAATGCTCTGGGAGCGTATGACGCCCCCACAATTTCACTCCGAAGTCCGGTACAGGAAAAAACCGGCGACGCCCAAACCCAACAGGGTGGGAAGCCAAGCCGCCATGAACGGACTGAGGATGGCTTTCTGACCCATCGCGCCGGTGATAAAGGAGAGTAAATAATAGGCGAAAATGATCATGACGCTGACGCCGAAACTGGTGGCGCGGTTGGTGCGGCCGGGGCGGGAACCGAGGGAGGCGCCGAGGAGTCCGAACACCACGCAGACGAAGGGGAGGGCGTACTTTTGTTGGATGCGGACTTGGGTTTTGATCACCTTCTTTTGGTCGCCGCTCATCTTCATCAATTGCAGGTATTCTTGGGTTTGGGCGATGTTCATTTCGCCGTATTCGCGATCGTCGGATGCCAAATCTAAGGGGGCGCGAGAGAGGTGCAATTCCTTGTGGTCGAAGCGGGCGATGTTGCGATAAGACCCGTCCGGATCGACGAGATAAACGGTGCCTTCGTAGAAATCCCAGGTGGTTTGGGTGGGGTTCCAAACGGCGCTTTCTGAGGAGATAATTTGGGTGATGCCTTCTCGGGAGCGATCGAGGATTGTGACGCCCTGCATTTCGCCGTTCTCGAATTCTTCCGCGTAGAATAGCCGCACCAAAACGTTGACTTTTTTATCGGAATCTGGGAGGCGTACCCGCTGATATTCGGGGTAAAAAATATTATGTTCTCGGATAGGGATTTCGTCTTGGTTGAGGGCTCTTTCTAAGGTGTATGAGGCGCGATAGTTGGCGGCGGGGACGATCAGTTCGTTGAAGGCGAAGGTGAGCCCGGTGACGAAGAAGCTGAAAATGACGGCGGGAATGACGAGGCGGTAAATGCTGATCCCGCAACTGCGGAGGGCGATCAATTCGCTGTCGCTGGACAGGCGCCCGTACACCATCAGGGTGGTTAAAATCATCGACATCGGGAAGGCGAGGACGATGAAATCGGGCATTTTCAGCAGGAAGACTTGAAAGGCAATGCCCACCGGAAGGCCGGATTCGGCGACTTTTCGCACCAGTTCAAAGACGGTGCCGACGGTGACGGCAACGGAGGTGAACAATCCTACGCCAAAGAGAAAGGGGGGGATCAGTTCTTGGATGATGTACCGATCCAGGACTGATAAATTGGGGAGTCGAAATGAGGCAGAATTTAGAGATTTTGAAACCGATAATTTCATAACTGGAAATTGTCACCGAGATAATACTGTCGCACTAGGGGATTATTGTAGAGTTCTTCGGCTACGCCAGAGGCAAAAATTTGTCCGTCCCGCATGATGTAGGCGCGATCGGTGATCGCCAGGGTTTCGCGGACGTTGTGATCGGTGATCAGGATGCCCATGTTGCGATCGCGCAAAGAAGCCACGATCGCCTGCATCTCCGACACCGCGATGGGATCGACCCCGGCGAAGGGTTCGTCCAGCAGCAAAAAGTGGGGGGGTTCGGGTCCCGATGCCAGGGCGCGGGCCAGTTCCGTCCGCCGCCGCTCCCCCCCGGACACCTGGATGCCCAAGTTGCAGGCGACTTTTTCCAGGCGGAAATCCCGCAACAGGCTGTCGAGCCGGTGTTCCCACAGGGGGCGGGGGACGCGGGTTTGTTGCAGGATCAGCAGGATGTTATCCCGGACGCTGAGATGGCGGAAAATGCTGGCTTCCTGGGCGAGATAGCCGATGCCGAGTCGGGCCCGCCTGTGCATCGGCAAGTCGGTGATATCGCGATCGTCGAGGTAGACGCTCCCCTGGGTGGGTTTTTCCAATCCCGTGGCGATGTAGAAGGTGGTGGTCTTCCCGGCGCCGTTGGGACCGAGGAGGCCGACGATTTCTCCCTGGGCGATCGCTAGGTTCACCCGACTGACGACGGTGCGCTTTCCATAGGTTTTGTGAATGTTCTCCAGCACAATTCTCATCGCCGTTCAGCAGGATTCCACAAGTTGACTGACTCTCCAGGGTAGCACGTCGGTTCGATCGCCATTCCTGCCGAATCCTTTCAAATTCTCCGATTACTGAGCCTGACTCGACGGAGAACTCAAGGGATTTTTGAAGGCGGGTTTGGGGTTGAAGGGCTCGGTGTCCGCAGTTTTGGGGCCGGCCGTGTCGTCGGGGACCAGATAAATGGACTCCACCTGTCCGCCGCCTTCGGGGGTGGCGATGAACCGCCCCTCGTCGATGAGATAGGTGACGGTTTCTCCCCTGATGCTGTTTCCCTCCTGCAAAACGAAGACGTCGCCGCTGAGGACGATGCGGCGCTCCCGGCTGAAGTATTGGGCCTGGGCCGCGGTGGCCTGGATGTTGCGGGCGGGGTAGTCAATTTGCACGTTGCCTCTAGCCGTGACAATCCCCGTGTTGGCGTCGGCTTCCTGGATGTCGGAGCGGACGGTCATGGCGCGGCCGGGGGCTTGGGGGGTGGCGGCGGCAGTCTGGGCGCGACTCGGGGAGGGGGCGAAGACTGCTTCGGTGAAAATGACGGTGGCGAAGGCGATCGCGATCGCCGGAATCAGCGCCAGTTGGGAGAGCGGTCGGTTGGGCAGTCGGTCAGTGAGCATGATGGCGTATGCAAATGGCGAGTGACGACAATGAAAATCTTTGAGAGGCTCTGTGTGCCTTTATTTTATCTCCATACGGAAAAGATGCAGGACTGGGGCGGAGGGGGCTCCAGGGGCTCCAGGGGCAGAGGAGGCAGAGGAGGAAAGTTTTGATCAGATCTGTAAACTCCCCAATCATCTTCAGATGATTTTTGCTATTAGCTTGGGAATTGATTCCCAAGCGGTGCAGATGTTCAACCTGTTTCTCCGCTCCCTCCGCTTCCTCCGCTCCCTCCGCTTCCTCCGCTCCCTCCGCTTCCTCCGCTTCCTCCGCTCCCTCCGCTCCCTCCGCTCCCTCCGCTTCCTCCGCTCCCTCCGCTCCCCCACACCCCATTCGGGCAGGCACAGAGGCACTGCCCCCACGGCGGGAGGAAAGATGTCACAAATTGGTAAGAAACGGCGCGATCGCACGCCGGCTTTGGTATATCTGGAAACAGACCCGCATCTATTCTTGTTGTAAGTTTTCAGAATAATTAATCATGACGACACCAAACGCTCAATATATCCTGGCGCTTGACCTGGGTACGACAGGCAATCGGGCGATTCTGTTTAATGCCGAAGGTTCGATTGCGGGTCAAGCTTACAAGGAACTCAAACAACATTACCCCAAACCGGGTTGGCTGGAACACGACCCCAACGAGATTTGGGAAGATCTCTACGAGATGATGCAGCGGGTGTTCCGGGATACGGGCATTTCCCCCACCCAGGTCCAGGCGATCGGGCTGACGGTGCAGCGGGAAACCTGTATGTTGTGGGACAAAACCACCGGGGAACCCCTCCACAATGCGATCGTCTGGCAGGACCGGCGCACGGCCCCCATGTGCCGGGAATTGGCCGGACAGGGAAAAGCCGAGATGATTCAGGAACGGACGGGACTGGTCCTCGACGCCTATTTTTCGGCGACGAAGTTGTCCTGGTTGATGGATTGGGTGAAGCGGGAAAAACCCGATGTCAACTGGGATAACGTTTTGGCGGGGACGGTGGACACTTGGACGCTGTGGAAGCTGACGGGGGGCAAGGTTCACGCCACGGACCACAGCAACGCCAGCCGCACCATGTTGATGAATTTGGATCGGGGGGACTGGAGCCCGGATCTGCTGAAACTGTTCGACATTCCGGCTTCCATGATGCCCGAAATCAAGCCCAGTATGGGGCTGTTCGGGAAGACGGACCCGAATCTGTTCGGGGTGGGAATTCCCATCACCGCCATTTTTGGGGACCAGCAGGCGGCCCTGTTCGCCCACGGGTGCGCGGAACCGGGGATGCTCAAATGTACCTACGGGACGGGGTGTTTCCTAATTTCGCAGATGGGGGACCAACTGACGCGATCGCACAATCAACTCCTCTCGACGGTGGCCTGGACGTGGGACGGCAACGGGGGTCCGATGAAGGCCAACTACGCCCTCGAAGGCGCCATGTTCACCACGGGGGCCTGCATCCAGTGGTTGCGGGACGGCATTAAACTGATCGACTCGGCGGGGGAAACGGACGGGTTGTGCCGCCAGGTGCCGGACACCAACGGAGTCTATTTCGTCCCGGCCCTCAGCGGTTTGGGGGCGCCCCACTGGGACATGAGCGCCCGGGGTTCTTTTATGGGGATTACCGGCGGCGTGCGACGGGAGCACATGGTGCGGGCCGTTTTGGAGTCCATCGCCTACCAGGTGCACGAGGTGGTTGAGGCGATGAATAAGGATTGTGATACGTCTATTTCCCTGCTGAAGGTGGACGGCGGCGCCTCCCGGAATAATTTCCTGATGCAGTTCCAGGCGGACTTGCTGGGGATTCCGGTGGAACGTCCGGCGATTTTGGACGCGACGGCCCAGGGGGCGGCGTTCGGCGCGGGTTTGGCGATCGGGTTTTGGGACAGTTACGACGATTTGATCGGACGGCGAAAGGTTGATCGCGTGTTTGAACCGGGAGAGGGGACACAACAGGCTCGGGATAATTTTGAAATGTGGCAAAAGGCGATCGCCCGGGCGAAAGACTGGGTGGATTGATCTGATATCCGGGATATCCGGTTAACCGAATAACGGTCGGTCGGGCGGCGATCGCGGAAGGCAGCTTCAAACCCTCCCAATTCTGCCGGTTTTTGCGGTTCCGAACCCGACCGACATTCCTTTTTAAGGTCGGTATCCCGAATTTAATCTCTCCCCCGACTCCCGATTCTCGACTCCCGACTCCCCCCACAAAAGTACGGTGTTTTGGATGGTTTGGTTCGCAAAACCGAACGGCGATCTTCTGGCGGAAAGCTTACACTTAAAACATGAAAGTTGAAGCTAATCAGGAGATGAGAGATATGTCTATCGTTCGTTGGCAACCCTTTAATGAAATCGATACGTTACAGCGGGAATTCAACCAGCTATTCGACCAATTTATCACCCCCACCGTCCGGGACAATAGCCGGGGGTTGGCGTTCGTTCCCCCCGCCGAATTGAGCGAAACAGAGGACGGCTACGAACTGCGGTTGGAAGTGCCCGGAATGGATGCAAAGGACATCGAGATTGAGGTGACTGCCGAGGCGATTTCCATCGGCGGCGATCGCAAATCGGAAACCAAAACGGAGGAGAACGGTAAAACTCGCACGGAGTTCCGTTACGGCCAATTCCGGCGCGTGATTCCCCTCCCCGGCCGCATCAAAAACTCGGAAGTCAAAGCCGAATATAAAGACGGTATTCTCAATGTAATGCTTCCCAAAGCCGAGGAAGAAAAGAATAAGGTCGTCAAAGTTGAAATCGGCTAAATTGTGCGATCGTAGTTAATTAGAAACCGGGTTTCTCGGATGGTTTGGAGAAACCCGGTTTCTCAATGGTAAGCTGAGGAACACATCGGAGCTGGTGACAATCGTCTATAAATCAACCCACTCTTCAAACGAAATGGAGCGATCGACAATTTCCTCGACTTCTCGAATCATCATCCGCAATTGAGCTACAGAATACTCATTGTTAGAGGGGATGGTTAATCGATTGTCATTGAAGACCATAAATTGATGTCGAGTTCCAGAAAAAGGCCCGTCAAATCCTAGCCGTCGCAATTTTTTGATAAAATCCCGACGTTTACAGGGTGTCCACCGGCTCACGAATCGGCTCCTCGTTGAGATTGATGTCGTCAATAATTGGCAGGGAGTGACCGAGTTTCAGCCCCAACAGAATCCAATCTTCTAGAGTCGATCGCAACTCATTTTCACACTGCCGCAGCGTGTTTTCAAATGCGATAACGCCTTTGCAGGCAGGAATTTTGCCGACGAAAGTACCGTCCTCAAGCTTGTCGTAAATGGCTTGATACAGAGCCGCCTCTATATATTGGCTTAAAATATAATTGACGCTCATCAGCGAACCTCTTTACCTTGTTATTTTAGCTCAAATTATTTTGGATTGACCTTGCCGGAGATGGCGGTGAACCGGGGCGAATTTCTTCTCGGGGACATTCTTCAAGATAAAGCCGAGTCGCCCCTTTGAGATTGGCGATCGCTTCCTCTATGGTTTCCCCTTGATCGACCGTTCCGACTTCCGGACACTCCGCCACATACAGATCATCTTCTTTATAAATGATGGCAGTCAATGTTTTTGTTTTCATGGGAAATTTGAGGTCGATTGTTAAATTGATTCGATTATAGCATCGTTCATGCAACATCTCCCTTGTCAGATGTGCGAGAAAGTGGTTTTATACAATCAGACCGATCGCCCTCTATCAACCATCCGAACCATGTCCACACCATCGCCCAGACAAATCTTAGAAACCCTGCTGCCCCCCTTGCGGGCCGCGGCGGCTTACGCCCGTTTCATCCAACCCAAAATTACTGCCCTCCCCGTCAAGGAAGGCGATAATTTTTTTGCCCAAGCCCTCAGCGATGCCGACTTGTCGATTCAAAATTTTGTGGAAGTGGTGCTGCTGGGCACATTTCCGGATATCCGTTTTTATGGAGAAGAACTCGATCGCTCTCCCAATACCAAATATTTTCGCAGCACCGAACTCGGCCCCCCCGGCGATTACCTCGTCACCCTGGACCCCATCGACGGGACCAAATTTTATCTCGACGGACACTCCAACTATCAGATTTTGTTGGGGGTTTTGAACGCGGATGAATTTGAAGCCGCCCTGGCGATTTCTCCCGGCGAGAATACCTATTTTTACGCCTTCCGGGGAGAGGGGGTTTTTAAAGGTGCGCTGAATGTGGATTTCGACCAATGTACGCCCTTAAAAATTCAACCTTTAAAGTCCGCCGTCCTGTTGGGTGTCGGGATGAGTCACCTCAAGTCCCGTCTGGGCGATCGCTACACCGCCGTCGATGTGGAAATGGACTATTCCAGCGATCGCCAAATCCCCAATATAAACGGGATGTTCGGCGGCGACCTGTGCGGGGCGGCGATTCGGGCGGGTAAGTTTATCGACGGGGCGTTATTGGCGTTTATGGCAAAAGAAGCCGGCTGCATCGTCACCACCTCGGACGGTTCGCCCCTCCCTCCCCTCCACGCCTGCGAGGATTACAGCCGGCCCGGATTGATCGTGGCGGCATCGGAAGCGATTCACCGGGATTTACTCGCCGCCTGTGGGGGTTAAAATCGTGTAGCACGGGCATCTTGCCTGTACGATGCGGATGCCAATTTAAAATTAAATGCGATCGGTTCCGCACGAAATCCATTTTTCCTGCAAGATAAAAGAAACTCGACTCACGGAGGATTATGACCATACAACTGAAAGTTCCCTCGATGGTCTGTGACGCCTGCGCCAACAGCGTCACCAAAGCCATTCACAACGTTGACGGCAACGCCGATGTCAATGTGGATTTGAATACAAAATTGGTCAGCATTGACGGCAATGCTTCCGAGGAGGACATCCGCGCCGCGATCGCCAAAGCCGGACACACCACCGAATCTTAATTGGTGCGATCGCATTTTTTGAGGAAATGGGCAAGCGCAGAGGCTTGCCCCTACAGCTTTTTTTCATTCATTTGGGCAAGCGCAGAGGCTTGCCCCTACAGCTTTT
>NZ_JAYFER010000187.1:0-28848 GCF_055795065.1 Lyngbya sp. CCY1209 | reverse complement strand
TGAGGATGAAGAAACCGGGTTTCTATGAGAGTTTTTTTGGGGGGATGAGAAATGCGGGTAGAAACCCGGTTTCTAGCTACGGTTGGGGATGAAGAAACCGGTAGGGGCGAAAGATTTTTCGCCCCTACTGTTTTAGTGGCTCCCCCCCGCAGGCGGTCAAATTTTGTTATAATCACAGTTTTGAGTGCATTAAAAAAGGAGCGCCTATCGAAACGATCTACGGGAACCTGCAAGGTCTCAAGCCCAGTCAGCTCAAGCAACTCCAGCGCCTGTATCACCAGCGGATACCGGGCGATCGCATCACGACGCCGGAGTTTGCCCAGCGACTCGCCGCCGCCAGTACGGACATCGGCGAACCCGTCTGCGCCTACATCAACCGCCGGGGACAGGTGATCCGCGTCGGGGTGGGAAGCCCCCGCCAAACCCGCATCCCCCCCCTGGAACTGCCGCGCTACGGAAATGGCCGTCTGAGCGGCATCCGCTGCATCGCCACCCAGTCCAAATCGGAACCGCCCCGAGAATCGGCCCTGACGGCGATGGCAATGCAGCGCCTTGACGTCCTCGCCATCTTGACCCTGACGGGGACGGGATTTGAGCGCCGGGGGGGCGGCGGCACCGGCTATGTCAAAGATTGTTATTTGGCCCATCTCCTCCCCCAACAAGAAGACGAGGAAAACGAAACCCACCTGGACAATCCTCTCTCACCCGTCCCCTACTACGTCTCCCCCTCCACCAGCCTCGACGTCCTCTCCAACCAGGATTTTCTGGATTTGGTGGACGGGCTCGAAGCCGAATTTCAGCGGGAATTTGTCGCCCGAGATGTCAAGTCCGACCAGGATCGGGTGCTGCTGGTGGGGGTGCAGACAGCGGACGTTTCGTCCCAACGGTTCGAGGAGGGGTTGGAAGAATTGGCCCGCCTCGTGGATACGGCCGGGGGACGGGTGCTGCAAACCTTGCGACAGAAGCGATCGCGCCCTCACCCCCAAACCGTCGTCGGAGAGGGGAAAACCCAGGAAATCGCCCTCGCCGCCCAAACCTTCGGCGCCACCCTGATCGTATTCGATCGCGACCTGTCCCCGGCCCAAGTCCGCAACCTGGAAACCCGCATCGGCGTGCGGGTGGTCGATCGCACCGAAGTGATTTTGGATATTTTCGCCCAGCGGGCCCAGTCCGGCGCCGGGAAATTGCAGGTGGAACTCGCCCAACTCGAATACAGCCTGCCCCGCCTCACCGGACGGGGGGAAGCTATGTCCCGACTGGGGGGCGGCATCGGCACTCGGGGGCCGGGGGAAACCAAACTGGAGACGGAACGGCGGGCCATCCAGCGACGGATCGCCCGGTTGCAGAAGGAAGTCAACCAACTCCAGGCCCACCGATCGCGCTTGAGGCAGCGACGTCAGCGCCAGGAAGTCCCCACGGTGGCGATCGTCGGGTACACCAACGCCGGAAAATCCACCCTGTTGAACGTCCTCACCTCCTCCGAAATCTACACCGCCGACCAACTCTTCGCCACCCTCGACCCCACCACCCGCCGCCTCACCATCCCCGACGCGGTGACGGGGGAGGCCCAAACTATCGTCCTCACCGACACGGTGGGATTCATCCACGAACTGCCGCCAGCCTTAATTGACGCCTTCCGCGCCACCCTGGAGGAAGTCACCGACGCGGACGCCTTACTGCACGTCGTCGATCTCTCCCACCCCGCATGGCAGGCCCAGATCCGCTCGGTGATGGAAATTTTGACCCAAATGCCGATCACCCCCGGCCCCGCGCTGCTGGCGTTCAACAAGATCGATCGCGTCGATGGGGAGACATTGCGGTTCGCCCAGGAAGAGTACCCCCAGGCGGTGTTCATCTCGGCGGCCAAAGCCCTGGGTTTGGAAACCCTCCGCGGCCGGATGGCGCAGTTGGTCTATTATGCGATCGCCAATTCGTAAAGTAGGAGTCGGGAAAAGATGACCGAGAAACCGGGTTTCTAAAGGGATCTCGATTGTGTTCACCCGGGCGAATGAAGGACTTAATCGTTTGTTGCAGTTTTTTGTATCTAGAAATATGTTATCGCTCATGGGCTTCTTCCCGATCAAATTTATAATCGGGCGGCAGTTTGGCAGAATATTGTTGTGCCCACTCCAGGAATTTCTGTGTCCGTTCTTTGGGTTCCATCTCGGACTGAGCAGAAGATTCCGCATCTTCGACCAGCATCAAGGTCAGCTTTTGGCCTTCTAGGGCTGAATCCAGTTTTTCATCGAGGATTAAGCTGCCATTGTGGTAAGTTGCATGGAGTAATTTGCTCATGATCAATTTCTCCCTTTTTGTCCGCAGATTTCGCAGATTTTCGCAGATTATTGGTTTTGGGGGGGCCGAGGGGGGATTGATTGATAATTGTCAATTTTCAATGATCAATTATTCTGACTCCCTCACCGATGCGGCGATCGATAAAAGGGCCGCTTGACTACTTTGGCGGGGTAGGTTTTTTTGCGAATTTGCACTTCCAATTCCCGGCCGACTTTCGCCAATTCCGCCGGGACGTAGGCCAGGGCGATCGCTTTTTTGAGGGTGGGGGACATGGTGCCACTGGTGACTTCCCCGACGATTTCCCCGTCCGCCTTCACCGAATAGCCGTGGCGGGCGATGTGGCGCCCCTGCATTTCCAACCCCACCAGGCGCCGGGACACTCCCTTTGCTTTCTGTTGTTCCAAAACCGATCGCCCGATAAAGTCTCCCTTGTCGTCCAGGTGGACCAGCCACCGCAACCCGGCTTCCAACGGAGTCGTGTGGGTGTCGATATCCTGTCCGTACAGGGCCATCGCCGCTTCGAGTCGCAGGGTATCTCTGGCTCCCAAACCGCAGGGAGTCACCCCCGCTTCCAACAGGTGACGCCACAGGTCTACCCCCGTCGGCGGATCGACCATCACTTCAAACCCGTCCTCTCCGGTGTATCCCGTCCGTGCGATAAAGGCGGGTTTTCCCAATACGGTGGTTTCCGCGTGTCCGAAATTCCCCACCGCCGACAGGTCCGCTTCCACCAGGGGTTGCAGGACGGCTTCCGCTTCCGGACCCTGGACGGCGATCAGCGCTTTCGTCCGGGATAAATCGTCCAGATCGACGCCGGTTCCTTCTAAATGGGCGACAATCCAAGCTTTATCTCTGGATTTGGTGGCGGCGTTGACGATCGCCATTCCCCGCTGATTTCCGGTCGCCCGGTCGATGCCTTGATAGTAAAAAATGAAGTCGTCTAAAATGCCGCCACTGGCATTGAGCAGCACCGTGTACTGGGCTTGACCCGGTTCCAGGCGACTGAGGTCGGACGGGACCAGGGGTTGGAGGGCGGCGACTAATTGCTGGCCTTTGAGGGCGAATTTGCCCATGTGGGAAATGTCGAACATTCCCAGATGCGATCGCACGGCTTCGTGTTCAGGGGTGATCCCGGTGTACTGCACCGCCATTTCCCAACCGGAAAAGGGCACCATGCGGGCGTTGAGTTCGACGGACAGATCGTAGAGGGGGGTGCGGGCGAGGGGTGGTTTCATAGCCAAATACGACGGTTTGGGCGGTTTGAGCTTCAACTTGTGCGGATGATGTTTTCTATCTTACGGGAAACTCAGGGTTTGAGTCAGTTCGTCCAAAAATCGGATGTGTAGCAGGTAAGAGGCAATAGGCAAGAGGCAACGGGGAGAAAAACCTTTCACCGTCTGGGTTGGAGAATCGGTCGCCGTCCCGATCGCCCCGGCGGTCGCCCGATCAGCTTTCTGGCTGAGGGCTGAGGGCGGATTTCCGGACTTGCCGTGGCTTCGGGTTGGGGAAGATGTCAGAATAATAGAATTGGTTAATTACTGAACTCGGAATTATTCATGTCAATATTGGCTGCGATCGCGGTTCTCGGAATTTTGATTGTCGTCCATGAACTCGGCCATTTCATGGCGGCGCGCCTCCAGCACATTCACGTCAATCGCTTCTCCATCGGCTTCGGGCCGATTTTGTGGAAATATCAGGGTTCGGAAACCGAATATGCCCTCAGAGGCTTTCCCCTCGGGGGTTTCGTGGGGTTCCCGGATGAAGACCCGGACAGCACCATCCCGCCGGACGACCCGGACCTGTTGAGCAACCGCCCCATTCTTGATCGCGCGATCGTGATCAGTGCGGGCGTGATCGCCAATTTGATTTTCGCCTACTTCCTGCTCGTCGCCCAGGTCGGACTCGTGGGCATCCCGGAATTTAACTACGATCCCGGCGTGCGGGTCCCCGCCGTCGCCAGCGAAGTCAGTTCGGCGGCGGCTCAAGCCGGCATTCGGGCCGACGATCTGATCGTCGCCGTGGACGGGGAGGAACTCGGCGCCTCTAAGGACTCCATCACCCGCCTGATCGAGGTGATTCAAAACCACCCGAACCAGCCCCTGCCCATGACCATTCAACGGGACGATCGCACCCTCCCCGTCACCGTCACCCCGCAACCCGGAGAAGATGGGAAAGGCCGCATCGGCGTGCAACTGAGCCCCAACGGCGAAATCGTCCGCTACCGCGCCGACGGGCCGATCGACGCCTTTGTCAAAGGTGCGGCGGAGTTCCAGCGCATCACCGATCTGACGTTGCAAGGATTTTCCCAACTGATCAACAACTTCGGGGAAACGGCGGGGCAACTCTCCGGCCCGGTGGGCATCGTCGCGATCGGTGCGGACATCGCCCGTTCGGACGCCGCCAGTTTATTTCAATTCGCCGCCCTGATCAGCATCAACCTGGCGATCATCAACATCCTGCCCCTGCCGGCCCTCGACGGCGGCCAGTTGGCGTTTCTCCTCATCGAAGCCCTGCGCGGAAAACCCCTCCCCAGCCGCGTCCAAGAAAGCGTCATGCAGACGGGGTTGATGTTGCTGTTGGGATTGGGGATTTTCCTGATCATCCGGGATACCGCCAACCTGACCGATCTCACCTGGGTGCGATCGCTCTTCCAGTAGGTCGCCCTTCCGTACTGGGGGGAGGGGATTGGCGAACCGACAGGCCCAATGCCCCGACTCCCCAACTTTAGATTGACTCATTCCCCCTTTCCCGTTGCCTCTCACCTATTGCCTGTCACCTATTGCCTGTCACCTATTGCCTATTGCCTCTTATAACTTTCCATGACGAATCGCAAAAAAATCGGCGATCGCAAGCGGGCCCTGGAACTTCTGGTCCGCCTCAAACGCCTCTACCCCGACGCGGGATGTACGTTGGCCTATCAAACCCCCCTGCAATTGTTGGTCGCCACCATGCTCTCGGCCCAGTGCACCGATGAGCGGGTCAATCAAGTCACCCCGGCCTTATTTCGCCGCTTCCCCGATGCCTTTTCCCTGGCGACGGCGGACTTGGAAGAGGTGCAAACCCTGGTGCGGTCCACCGGATTTTATCGCAACAAGGCCCGCAATATTAAAGAAGCGTCTCGCCTGATTGTGGAAAAGTTCGGCGGGGAAGTCCCGAAGCGGATGGAGGAATTGCTGGAGTTGCCGGGAGTCGCCCGCAAAACGGCGAATGTGGTGCTCGCCAACGCCTACGGCATCAACATGGGGGTGACGGTGGATACCCACGTCCGGCGCCTCAGCCGACGCCTGGGGTTGACGGAACAGGAAAATCCGATCCGCATCGAGCGGGATTTGATGCAACTTCTGCCCCAGGCGGACTGGGAAAATTGGTCGATCCGCCTGATCTACCACGGCCGTGCGATCTGTACGGCCCGAAAGCCGGCGTGTTATGATTGTGAATTGTCTGATTTATGTCCGTCGGCCGGGAAGTGCTGACGGGAAAACTCTCAAAATTTGGAGGCATTAACACTTCGACATGGCTAAAAAAAGCATGATCGAGCGCGACAAGAAGCGCAAACAGCTCGTCGAAAAATATTCGGACAAGCGGGCTGAACTCAAAGAGCAGTTTCGGACGGCCACCTCTCAGGCTCAAAAAATGGCGATTCACCGCCAGATCCAGCAATTGCCCCGCAACAGCTCCCGGACTCGGGTGCGGAATAGATGCTGGGTGACGGGACGGCCTCGGGGATACTACCGGGATTTCGGACTCTGTCGCAACCAAATTCGGGAAATGGCCCACAAGGGACTGTTGCCGGGAGTGGTCAAGTCCAGTTGGTAGGGGTTTTGTAAGTCAAAAGTCAAAAGTCAAAAGTCAAAAGTCTGAACTTTTGATGAATCAGGCTCCGGGATGCGGAGGAAGAAATAACCCCCCCTCTGCCTCCTCTGCCTCCTCTGCCCCCTCTGCTCCGTTGTCTTTAATGGCCGCAGCAGCGTTCGTACCCTAGGCTGTCGAGGAGTAGGTCGCTGACGGCGTTGGCGATGGCGAACTCGCCGAAAAAGCTTTTGGAAAAGTCGAACGCTTCCATCTCCGTGACGATCGCGATCACGAGGCAACCCAGATCGTTCTCGCCCTCCATCCGCTGGCGGACGAAGATTTGGGAGGCCCGTTCGGCAATTTCCGCGTTGACGGCCTCGGGAATAAATTCGCGATCGAGCCAGTCGTGCAGGGCTGTTTGCAGCCACTCTCCTTCCTGGCGGGGGTTTTCGACCGGGGGCAGGGTGATGGGTTTGAGCGGTTCAGGCATAGGCTCTTTAGATTTGCAAGAACGGCTGGAACTGACGTTGACAACAACGGTCACTGTTGAACCACGGTGACGACCGGGGACTCCAAGGTGTCCTCCGTCTCGATTTGATTCGTCCGGTTCAGTTCGTCTATTCTAGCTTGGATCAGTTCCACCAGTTGCACCCGAACCAGTTCGGCGAAGATCCGGTTGATGGAAGATTCGAGGGGATTGGCTTCCGCTTTGCAGGAAACCTGGTAGGTTTTGTACTTCTTGGTCTTGTAGGATTTGGTTTTCGGATCGAGAACTTGATTTTTGGTAGTCCGACTTTGGATCGAGACGGAGGGATGGGGCCGCCGATACCAAAACAGGCGGTAGGAGCGGGTATTTTCGTTGCTCAGAAAGCGCAAAATTGTATCGGTGGTTCCCGACAGCCGGACGGCGTAAGTGTTCTCCACCTTGTGAATTTGTAAATACCCCCAATCTTTTTCGGTTTTATTGAGGAGTTTGCCCAAGGTGTTCTCAAGTACGGGATAAGAATCCTGCTTTAGCATAATATTTGAAACAAAAAATACGGTTCTATATTCAACCTTATTTCATCATATCAGAATTAGAAAAATATGCAATATGACCTCTCGGAAATTATTGAAGGGTACGCCCGGGGCTATTTCTTGATGGCGAACGACGGGGAAGATTCTTTGGGGTGGTATACGAGTCGCGAGCGGGCGCTCATTCCCCTCGACGATCGCTTCCGTTACCCGCGATCGCTGCGGCGAGCCCTGAATCAAAATCGCTTTGAAGTGGCGGTCAATCGGGATTTTAACGGGGTTTTGGAGGGCTGCGCCAATCGGGAAAGCACCTGGATTTCTTCGGAATTGAAGAGCATTTATCGGTTGTTGAATGAGGCGGGATGGGCCCACAGTTTTGAAACCTGGCAGGGCGATCGCCTCGCGGGGGGGATTTTGGGTCTCGTCATCGGCGGGGCATTCATCGGGGAATCGATGTTTTTCAACATTCCGGAAGGCTCGAAAGTGGCGATGGTGAAGTTGGTCGAACGGCTGCGATCGCGGAATTTTATCCTCTTCGATGCCCAAATGAACAACCCCCACCTGGAGCGGTTCGGCGCTTATATCGTCACCCAAAAAAAGTATAATAAATTACTCGCAAAAGCCCTGGAAAGAGACTGTTATTTGCAATAAGATTGGGGTCGGTCTTGATTGTCATTGCGGAGGCAACTCTCAAATGCAGGTCGAAATTTATATTTTAGTTGACCATTCCAAACCCTCGACCCGAGTTGACGTTTTCGGGTCGGAACCCGACGCAATTTTGGCAAAAAATCGCCGGGACGAGCCGTCGAAAGTTGAAATTTTCAAAAAGAAAATTGACATCCCCACTTAATTGGATGATGACTGGGTTCGATTCTGTGGTACAATACCAAAACTGTCGGTTTCAGGGGGGAACAGCCCCTGGAGGTAACGGGGAAAGTTCGGTGAAAATCCGGCGCTGTCCCGCAACTGTGAGCAGATTTTGTAAAGAATTGTAACCAAAATCTGTGAGTCAGGATGCCCGCCGATCGCGCGATCCATCACTCATAACATCTGCGAGGTACGGATGAGAAAAATGAATCGAAAATTGCACCTTGCCGCGATGGCAGGGTTGAGCTTTTATATCATTATCGGCGCCGCCGCCCCCGCCCAGGCGATGCACATCATGGAAGGATTTTTGCCCCTTCCCTGGGCGGTTTTTTGGTGGGTGTTGGCGTTGCCATTTTTCGCGATCGGATTGCGATCGCTCACCCAAATCACCCGAGAACACCCCGAACTCAAACTCTTAATTGCCCTCGCCGGAGCCTTCAGTTTCGTCCTTTCCGCCCTCAAAATTCCCTCCGTCACCGGCAGTTGTTCCCACCCCACCGGGACGGGTTTGGGGACGGTTTTATTCGGCCCTTGGGTGATGACCGTTTTGGGCAGTTTGGTGCTATTATTTCAAGCCGTATTACTCGCCCACGGCGGCTTGACAACCCTCGGTGCCAACGCCTTTTCGATGGCGGTAGTCGGCCCCTGGGTGGCTTTCGCCATCTATGGATTATCCCTGAAATTCGGACGGCAGAAATTGGGCATTTTCTCGGCGGCAACCCTGGGAAGTTTGGCAACTTATCTGGTGACATCAGTTCAGTTAGCCATCGCCTTTCCCGCCGCTTCCGGCGGCATCCTCGCTTCCTTCCTCAAGTTTGCCGGAATTTTTGCCCTCACCCAACTGCCCCTCTCCGTCAGCGAAGGATTGTTGACAGTATTGGTTTGGAATTGGCTGCAATCTTACGCCACCGAAGAACTACAAACCTTGAAACTTTTGAACGTCAATAACTAGGGAAAAAACGATGCAACCTTCAGAAAAATCATCCAAAAATGGCAACGGACTCATGATTCTGGCTGTCATCGTCCTGGCGGTTTTACCTTTAATTTTCGTGCGGGGAGAATACGGCGGTGCCGACGGGGAAGCGGAGCAGGCGATCGCGGAAATTCGACCCGACTATCAACCCTGGTTTGAACCCGTCCTAGAACTTCCCAGCGGCGAAGTCGAAAGCCTGCTATTTGTATCCCAAGCCGCGATCGGCGCCGGAATTGTCGGATATGTCATCGGCCTGTATAAAGGGCGCAAAGAAAGAAAAAACTGACCCGTTTAAATGCACCATCAAATTGATTCCCTAGCCTACAGCAATCGGCTGCGTTATTTACCCCCCGAACACAAATTGCTATTTGCGGCGACGCTATTTTGCTTCGGTTTCGCGGCTCCACCCGTCCTGCAAATTTTAATAACAATCTGGATGGCCATCTGGATCGTCGGTTACGCTCAAATTCCGGCTTCCATTTACCTGAAATTGCAGGCCATTCCCCTGGCGTTTTGGTTCGCCAGCCTTCCCGCTTTAGTTTTGGGGACAGTTTGGGTCGCCCATATCGAATCCATCCGAGCCGATGTAATCTGGGGAATCAGTTTGGGAAATGTCTTCCTCTATTGTAGTCGGCAAGGTATCCAACAAGCCGGTTTTCTGCTGACCCGTTCCGTGGCGTTGACCTCCTGTATGTATTTTATTTTGCTGACGACTCCCTTCGCGGAAATGATCCGAATTTTGAGAAAAATTGGCTGTCCTGGTGCGATCGCGGAACTGCTGACGCTGATGTATCGGTTTATTTTCCTGTTGACCGAAACTGCCAACCAACTGCTGATCGCTCAACAGGTGCGGGTGGGTTACGGGAACTGGAAAACCGGACTTCGCAGCGCCGGCATTGTCGCCGGTCAACTGCTGCACCAAACCCTCGAAAATTACCGTCAAATTGCCCTCGGATTGACCTCGCGGGGATATGGGGGAGAGTTGCAGGTTTGGTCGATTCGCCGGGACAAACCGAACCCCCGATATACAGCCGAGGCGGTATTCGGTTGTTGGCTGCTGTTCGTGAGTATCGGGTGGTCTTATGTCGCCAGAATATAACCTATTGGAATTCGACGGCGTTTCCTATACTTATCCCTGCAATCAGCGCCCGACCCTTCAGGATTTTACCCTGGATATTCAGTCGCACCGACGCCACGCCGCGATCGGTCGCAACGGCTGCGGAAAAACCACCTTTTTTCGGCTTGCGAACGGGTTGTATCGGCCCCAAAAAGGGGTGATTCGCTGGCGGGGAAAGCCGCTGAAGTACGATCGCACCTCCCTCAATCAATTGCGCCAACAGGTGGGTTTGGTCTTCCAAAATCCCGAACAACAGTTGGTGGCGACGACCGTAGAAGAAGATATTTCCTACGGACTCTGCAATCTGGGTTTGTCCGAGTCGGAAATCGCCCGCAGAGTCGGGCAAACTTTGCGGGATTTCGACTTAATGAGTTTAGCCGATGCGCCGATCAACTATCTGAGTTTGGGGCAGAAAAAGCGGGTTTCCATCGCCGACGTGATGGTTTTACAACCGCAATTGTTATTTCTGGACGAACCAACTGCCTACCTCGATCCCTATCAAGTTCGCAATTTTCACACCCTTTTAAATCGCATTCAAGAGATGGGGACGACTGTCGTTTTGGCGACCCACAATTTGGATTTTGTGGAAGCCTGGGCGGATTGGGTATTTGTCATCGACGGCGGACGGGTGGCGTTGGAGGGAACCCCGGAAACGGTTTTTAACCAAATACAGAAATTGCGAGATTTGGGTTTGGGGGTTCCGCTGGTTTTTGACGTGATGAATGGGTTGATGGAAGATGAGGCGATCGCCCTTTCTCCCGAACAGTTGCGAGGGATTCGGCATCACATCCGCCGCCGAAGTTGGCATGGAGAAGGTTAATATTTTCGGCTTTTTGCGATCAGATCAAATCCTGAAAATTAACCACACAACATCTGTGGCCGCAGCGATCGGGGAAATTTCCTTTCACCCTCCCTTTCCCCCTTTCCCTTAACCCCTCCCTACACCCGATCGCAGTTGGTCCGGTAAATAACCGGATCTGATAGAATTTACTGTAGCGACATGGGGGGTTGAAGTTCGGTTTCTTGGCGACTCAATAACGCTTCGACCGCTTCACAGTTGAGGGGGCGGAAGAAGAAATAACCCTGTCCGTATTTGCAGTTAAATTGTTGGAGTTGGTGCAGTTGTTCGGCCGTTTCGATCCCCTCCGCGATCGCATCCATCCGCAGGCTCTGGGCGAGGGCGACGATCACCCGGACAATCTCCAGCTTATCTTCCGCGCCGGGAATTTTGCTCACAAAAGAGCGGTCGATTTTGAGGATATCCACCGGGAATTGGTGCAGGTAGCCCAGGGAACAATAACCGGTCCCGAAGTCGTCGATACAGATTTTAATTTGCTGGTGTTTGAGTTGAGTCAAGGTGGCGATCGCCAGTTGAGGATCGGCCATGATCGCAGTTTCGGTAATTTCCAACTTCAAATCCGAACCCCCCACCCCCGTTTCGGTCAAAATTTGGCCGATGCGGCGGCTCAGATCGGCCGTAAATTGCTGCGAGGAAAGATTGACACTCATCATCAACGAAGAATAAATCGAAAAGCGTTCCTTCCACTCGCTCAACTGATAACAAGCCTTTCGCAATACCCATTCGCCAATTTCGACAATCAATCCCGCCTCTTCCGCCACAGGAATGAACTCGGCGGGGGAGATCAATCCCTCTTCCGGATGCTGCCACCGCAACAGGGCTTCAAACCCGGCAATTTTTCCGTTCGACAATTCGACAATTGGCTGATAATGCAGTTGAAATTCTTGCCGTTCCAAAGCAAACCGCAACTGAGTTTGCAGGTACAAACGCCGGAGGGCATCGGTTCGCATGGTGGCGTCGAACACCACGGAGCACCCCTTTCCCTGCTGTTTGGCGCGATACATCGCCGTGTCCGCGTCCCGCAACACTTCCGGCGAACTTCCATAGTCCGGAGTCCCCTGCACGATGCCGATACTCGCCCCGGTAAAAACCTGATGTTCCTGAAGGAGAAACGGCCTTCTCAAAGCCTTTTGAATCCGCTCTGCCGTGGCGTTCGCCTCGGTCAGATCGACGATATTTTCGAGCAGGACGGTGAACTCATCTCCCCCCAGTCGGGCGAGGATATCTTGGGGGCGAATGCAGGTTTTCAACCGCCGTCCGATCTCGATCAGGAGGCGGTCGCCGATGCCGTGTCCGAGGCTGTCGTTGATAAATTTGAAGCCGTCTAGATCTAAAAATAAGATGGCGAACCCGTAATTTTCGCCCCTTTGGCACCGTTCGAGCGAACGCTCCAATCGCTCCAAGAAAAAGGAGCGATTCCACAAATTGGTCAGGGAATCATGGGAGGCGCTGTGGCGCAATTTCTCCTCGGTTTGTTTTAAATGGGTCATCTCGATAATTGACCCTTCGTAGTAGAGTACCCGCCGGTCGCGATCGCTGCAAATCGCCCGGACATTTTGTAAAATCCAGATGGAACTCCCATCCCGCCGATAAACCTGAGCTTCAAAATTAGAAACCGATCCCCGAGTTTGCAAGAGGTGGATGAATTGTCGGTTGGTTTTGGCGTCGAGATATTTAATTTGGGCTCCCCGCGCCATCAATTCCGCTTCCGATTCGTAGCCAAAAATTTTCGCCAAAGCGGGATTGGCGCTGATAAATTGCCCCCGCAAATCGAGTTGAAAAATTCCCTCCAACGCATTCTCGAAAATATCGCGATATTTCGCCTCCGCCTGCTTGCGTTGAAAAACGGAACCCAACTGCGTGGCGACCGAAGACACCAGTTCCACCAGGCGCTGCTCTTTTTCCCGGGGAGCCGACAGGAAAAAAACCAAGATGGCCAGCACTTGCCCGTCCGCCAAAATGGGGACGCCAAATCCGGCTTTGAACCCGAACTCTTTGGCGAGTTGACGGCGGGGAAATTTCCCCGGGGATTCCCGGGAAATATCCCGAGTCCATTCCGGCTGTCGGGAAGCCCAGACCCGCCCCGGCAAACCTTCGTTGAACTTGAGGAGAAATTCCCGGCTGCGTTGGCGAAATGCGATCGCATTTGCCTGGGACTCGTAGCTCACTGAACTGTATTCGAGATGGGTTTTTTCCGGGTTGGGAATCCAGGCTTCCCCGAATTCCCAACCCGTGGTTTCACACAGCGAATGCAGTGCCACTTGCAAAGCTGCGTCGAAGTTGGGGGCGATGCTGACGGCGCGGGTAATTTGTTGGAGGAGGCGCAATTCTTCCTCGGCCCGCTTGCGGTCGGTGACGTCCAAACCGGCCCCCACGAAATATTCATATTCGCCCGTTTCTTCATTAAAAACCGCTCGACCGTGCCATTCGACGATAATTTCCCGGCCGTCCCGGGCGACCATGTGTTCCTCGGTGCGGATGGGGAGGCGGCGGTTGACCATCAACTCGAATATCCACGACGAGCTGTCCCCTTTTTTGGGGACGAAAGTGGCGGTGTAATTCATCCCCTCGACTTCTTCCTGGGTGTAACCCAACGTATTGAGCATGACGGGATTCATTAACTTCACCTGACCTTCGACATCCAGGACGATAAAGAAAGCCGGGTTGGCGTCGAATAGGGTTTGGGTGAAGTCTTTTTCTTTTTGGAGGGCAACTTCGGCTTTTTGACGCTCCAACATTTCCCGCTGCATCCGATTAGCTAGGGGACGCAGCACCGATATCAAGCACCCCGTCCCCAGCAAAATCAGGAGCAGCATTCCCCCCCCGAGAAGGGAAATCTGTTGGTAAACGGGGCCGTAGAGTTGCCGTTTATTTTCGGCGACAATCAACCCCCAATTGATATTTTGGATGGGGCTGTAGGCGATAAAATCGTCGCAGGTGCGGCACCAGAGGGCGATCGGTTCGGTGCGCTTTCCCTTTTGGAGGGCCGTGGGGATGGCGGGATCTTCGAGCAGTCGTGCCATTTCGTCGGTTTGGCGATCGCTCCAAATTGATAAAGGCCGGACTTGACGATTTTCTTCGATCGCCAAAAGTATGCTGTTGGACGGGGAAAAGCGGATTTGATTTTCGACGAGATCCTGAATGTTCGACAACCGAAATAAGAGGAGGTGGGCGCTATTTTTTCCGACGGGAGTTCCAACGAGCAGGTGAAGGGTATTGTCAATTTCGAGGGGACCGGCGACCCAACCCGAAGGCGTGTTGACCTTGGGTTGGCCCAGAAATTCTGGGGAGATGGGGACTCCCACATTTAAAATGGGAGTACCGCCGTTTGTAACATAGGCCATTCCGACGACGGACTCATCGAGCAAATCTCGGAATTTATTTTCGATCGTTTCCAAGGTTTGAGCCGAAACATTTTCGGCCGAGTTGAGCATCGGAAACAATTTTTGATAACTGTCGCGATTGGCGATGGACTCCCCCGCTTCGATGGCTTTATCGACGCGATCGGAAATCCTGACGGCGATCATTTGAGCCGCAAATATCAGTTGTTTCTCTTCTTGTTGTTTGAGGCGATTATAGAGTGGCAGCAGGCTTAAAATTGCGGTCAGACTGCCGATCGCAAGCAATCCGAGGGCGGAACTCGTAATCATCGATAGCTTCAGCAGTCGCACTTTGTTTCCGAGTTTTTCTTTCATTGTTTGATCGCTTGAATTGTTTCCGGATCGCGGAGTGAATGGGATGACACCATCAAAAATTTGGGAAATGTCGCCGTCAAATTTAATGCTTTGTGATGGGAAATATGGGGGATGATTGCAGCCGATATTTTATAATATGTAAAATTTTAATTACGTTCGTCTGTTGTCGCACCAATTTGTCATAAATTTAAGTGATGTACACAACATAGGTTGGGAAATCAAATATGATTCTAGCGTGTGGCCGAGAAATTTGTGGTGATCTTGATGCCAGCGAATCTCGCGAATGGTTGATGACAAATGGCATCGGGGGTTATGCCGCCGGCACCGTCGGCGGACTCCTGACCCGTCGATATCACGGATTGCTGATCGCCACCCTGAAGCCGCCCCTCAGTCGGACTCTGTTGATGACAAAGTTGGACGAGACGGCTAGTTATGGCGATCGATTTTTTCCACTGTACACAAATCGTTGGGCGGACGGCAAAGTTGACCCGGAAGGTTTCAAACAGATCGAACGATTCAGACTCGACGGCACGATTCCCGTTTGGAACTTTGCCTGTGGGGATGCCCTGTTAGAAAAACGAATTTGGATGAAATACGGGCAAAATACGACCTACGTTCAATATACCTTGCACCGGGCGACCCAACCCATGAGCTTGGCGATCAAAGCGATGGTGAACCACCGCGATCACCACTACAATACCCACGGGAATGATGATTGGCAACTCGGGATCGAGTCAATTTCCGGAGGAGTCCAGATCCGGGCGTTCCCGACGGCGACCCCGCTGTACCTGTTCGCCCGGGGCGGCGCGGATGAGGAAGTGCTGATTTCGACCCCGGGCCACCCCTGGTACTACGGTTACGATCTGGCCGTCGAACGCTACCGGGGGATGGACTGTTTTGAAGATCACCTCCACGCCGTCACCTTCCACGTCACCTTGGAACCGGGGCGATCGCTCGCCGTCATTGCCAGCACCGAACCCGATCCCAACCCGGATGTCGCCGCCGAGTTGGAATCCCGATTTCAACACGATCGCGACTTATTTCAGAATTCCCCCGTCGCCGAACAAACCCCTGACTGGATACGCCAACTGGTGCTGGCCGCCGACCAGTTCATCGTCGATCGCACCGGACCCGACGGCACCCCCGGAAAAACCGTCATCGCCGGATATCCCTGGTTCGGCGACTGGGGGCGCGACACGGCGATCGCCCTGCCGGGACTGACCCTCTCCACGGGACGGGCCGACGTCGCCCGCACCATCCTACAAACCTTCGCCCGCTACGTCGCGCGCGGGATGATCCCCAACCGCTTCCCGGAAGTCGGGGACACCCCGGACTACAACACCGTCGATGCCACCCTCTGGTATTTCGAGGCGGTCCGCACCTACTTCGACTTCACCGACGATGAAACCCTCGTGGCCGAACTCTTCCCCGTGTTGGACTCCATCATCCACTGGCACTGCCAGGGGACCCGCTACGACATCCACATGGACCCCGAAGACGGACTCATCTGCGCCGGCGAACCGGGCCTGCAACTGACCTGGATGGATGCCAAAGTCGGGGATTGGGTGGTGACGCCCAGAGTCGGAAAACCCGTGGAAGTGAATGCCCTGTGGTATCACGCCCTGCAAATCATGGTGCGCCTTGGGGGACTCCTGGGCAAGCCCACCGAAGATTATGAAAATTTGGCAAAACAGACGGCGGCGGGGTTCTCCCGCTTCTGGAATGACGAACTCGGCTACTGTTACGACGTCCTGGACTCCCCCGAGGGGGACGACGCCTCCCTGCGGCCCAATCAGATTTTTGCCGTGTCCCTGTCCCAACTCGGCGAAAAAGGCTATCCCCCCCTGCTGAGCCCCGAAC
Organism: Lyngbya sp. CCY1209; assembly: GCF_055795065.1. Taxonomy (NCBI): domain Bacteria; kingdom Bacillati; phylum Cyanobacteriota; class Cyanophyceae; order Oscillatoriales; family Microcoleaceae; genus Lyngbya; species Lyngbya sp. CCY1209. The sequence continues at coordinate 12,376 of NZ_JAYFER010000187.1, read as the reverse complement.
GACAGCGCCGGGTGGTGGACGTCTGCGGCCAGAAATTGTTGACCTCCTACGGCCTCCGCAGCCTCTCCCCCGACGATCCCAAGTATCGGGGCGTCTACGGGGGCGATCTGGTGGAACGGGACGGCGCCTACCACCAGGGGACCGTCTGGGGGTGGCTGATCGGGCCGTTCGCCCTCGCCCACTTCGGGGTCTACGGCGATCGCACTTTGGCGCGATCGTTTCTGGAACCGATGGCCGACCACCTCCGCACCCACTGCATGGGCACCCTGAGCGAAATTTTCGACGCCGACGCGCCGATGTCCCCCCGGGGTTGCTTCGCCCAAGCTTGGACGGTGGCGGAAGTGGTGCGGGCCTGGTTTGAACTCGAAAATTGAGGACGGGAACGGAATGAAAAATGAAAAATGAAAAATGAAAAATGACAAGCGATATCAGATCCGGTTTTCTGACCGGACGGACTCCCCAATCATCGACCGATGATATCAAGTTCGGATCATCAGTTATCATATTTATTTCTGATTATCGAATCAAAAAATAGTTTTTGTAAAAACTATTTTAACGGACATGATATGATGGGAGCGATTGGCTGGGGAATTGATTCCCGAGCGGTTCGGGTCTTCAACCGGATTGGGGCGCAAGCCTTGCGCCCCTACAATCTAAAATTCCCGATTTCCGACTCTTCAGATGTTGTCGTTTTTCGGCCTTTGGATGCTCAGACCGGGGTTGTCCACGGGAAGGGGTCCCTCTGGATTGTTGGATTCGGATTGGGGTTGTGGGTTCGGCCGGATGACCGCCACCAACAGCCAAAACAGGAAAGCCGCCAGGATGATGAAGTTGAGGGCTTCAAAGGGTGGCTTTTCGACGAAGCGTTGATTGCACGTCGCGCAGAATTTTTCGTTGGGATGGTCGGGGTGGGCGGTGATGTGACAGGCGGGTTCGCCGAATGAATTTTGAGGACAAGTCATGGCGTTCTCCTCCGTTAATTGTGATGTCAATCTCTCACTTTCGATTCTGGATATTGACCGCCACAAAGGGCTGTCGGAATGAAATATCGGCGGTTTCTACGGTTATGAAAAGCCGAAGGAATTACGGGTATCTAAAGGGGGGCGGGATCGAATTTTTACCCGCATTATACTACTTTTGTAGTATTTGTCAAGAATTTTAGATTTTTTTCCTTTTCATATCGGAGCGCGGACCGCCCGATCGCGCTCCATCAGTTAGTGAACTTGTCGCCCCATTTGTGACAGGTGGAGGGGGCGGGGCGATCGCAAAACGGGAAACAACTCGTGGCGAGTCATTTCCCGTCGGGATGGGGAATGTCCGGCGACCCCAAACAAATCCGAATCTTATTTTTTGGTTCCCGTCGGCTGTCGTCGCCGGCTGTCCGACGTGCGATCGTTCGACGTGCGATCGCAGGTAAATTCTAGATTTGTAAGGTATTCTTTTAGCCAAGCTTGCTGATTATAATAAGAATGACAATTTTGGGGTGTAAATAAACCCAAATTCTTCCCGATGAGATAGTCGATCTCGCCGATCCAAAAAGTCATCACTTCGTTCGCACAAGCTCGATCTAGAATTCGCCCCAGCCTAGTTTCCTCTTCCTGAGACAGGCGGTGGGAAGAGGCGAGCCGATGGTATTCCAAGAGGATCTCCCAGATTTCCGGAGAGGGGACGAAACACAGATCTTCCAAGTTGTCCGATGTTTTTACTGACATAAACTAACAATCCTTACAAGTGGAGTTGTCTCGGGACTTGTGGGGTTTGAGCCCGCATAGTTTCCCTCTTTAGACGATTGATCCAAAACTGACTCCGTTGAGACAGCCCCTCAATCTCCAATCTCAAAATTGGGGATCGTTTTGTGAAGCTCTCAGATGCGATCGCAATTTTCGATTGATGCTGGCGCCCGGGTATCTACTGGGGAATCACATTTCTTTCCGAAAGTCGAACCCAATGGTTCGAGACGATCAACGACACAGAAGAATGATCCCATATTATTACGTGACCGCGTTCCCGGTCTTGTGACTGGGAAATTTGTTCAACAAATGCTGACCCAAATCATCGCAGGCAAAATGCAGCGCTGGTTCTCCCCGCAGGGATATCGAATGATAAGTTGCCGAGATTCCCGAATTTGTGGGTTCTGCATGGCGATCGACTCCTTCACAGTCCAACGGTCAAAATTAGATTCGCTCAGTTTACAGTGACTCGCGGAGCCGGGTTGTGACAAGTTTAACCGGCGGGCGACGCAAATTGCCGGAATATCAGTGAATATACGGATGAAAGTCACAAACATTTGATGGGCTGCACTAATGAATAGGCTACCTTCTACCTAATGGTAGCTGTAGATGGAGTTCAGGTTTTATGACTCAACACATCTCTTCCAACGATCGCAGGACGTCGGCCACCTCCGAAACGCAGTCATTGGAACGGCCCGCCGGGGAAACCCGGAGGTCGGACTTCGACGCGGAATTTCGGGAGCTTCTGGATTCTGGGAGTTCCGAGGGTAAAGCCGTTTTCAGCTTCATTCGGATGCGTTTGAAGCAATTTCATTTGGAGTCCGCCTACTCCGAAGCCTGTATTCTGAGTGAAGTTTACCTGCGGGCGGTCTGCCAGATCGAAATGGGAGCCGAAATTCGAGTTCCAAAATCCTGGGTGCGAACGACCGCCTACAACTACATTCGAGAGTTGAGTCGGACCCGAAGGCGGTCGGTGCCGCTCGACGAGAATCATCCCGCCGAGGAAGCGCACGATCTCGATCGCCTGGAATTGGAGGAACAGTTGAATGTCGAGCGGATCGCAATTCAATCGGCATTTCAACAACTCAATCCGGGCGATCGGCGACTGTTGCAGCTCAAGGTCGTCGAAGGGTTGTCCTGGCGAGACATCCAAAGCCGCGACGAATATGCGGATCACTCGGAAACGGCCTTGCGGAAGCGCAAGCAGCGGGCTCTGGAGAAGCTCAAGCAATTGATTCGGTTCCCGGAAACCGAATCGACCTGACGGCGGCGCGATCGCCCGGACCGTTCCGTTTGGACTCCAATTTTGACCGGGATGGGGGATTGACATTCCGACTCCCTCAACTCCAACCGTCGTTCTTTAACTATCAATCGCAAGGCGAAGATTCATATCCAGGATGAAGAAAAGGATTAATATCGGTGTCTGCGGGTCTGTATTCCGACGATGACAATCGATCCGTCAAAGGCACCGCGGCGAATTCTTCCAACCCCACCGATCGCAGCAAGTCATACCATTGAGTCGTGAGGGTGGTATCCGTGGGGTTAGTCCGGCGGAGTTCGGCAAGGGTGGAAATACTATCGTACCAAATACCGCGATCGGCGTACAATTGGGAACGCTCTCGGAAGGTCGCGTTTTCTAAGGCGACTTTCAAGTCCGGATCGGATTCGACCCGCTCGACGGTGCCGCTCACCGTATTGCCGCAGGCCGGATCGACATTCCAGACGGTAAAAAACCAACGGTAGGATTTGCCAATTTCCAACGGGGGCAACGTCTCCTCCGGCAGCTCGATCGCCAGGAGCGTTTCAGTCCTCGGCAGGATCGGGCGAGTTTCGTAGATCGGGCCATTCGTGGCATCTTCCAAAACAAAATAGCCCTCCAAAGTGGCGCTCACGTCGGCCGCGGGGGGAATGTAAAACCAGAACGTCGGATGGGGATCGACCGTCACCCCACCCCGGGCGGGGACCAGCGCTTTCAAGGAAATTCCGCGATCGCGAAACAGTTGCGCTTCTCGGCGGTCGGGGTCGGACTCCACCTCGGGAGACCGAAATTGGGCGATCGCCGGGAGCAGAGAAATGGCGGCGATCGCCCGCCAACTGAAGGCCGTCGAGATCATGACCGTGAAAAACCCTCGTAATTTCATCGCTTTCTCCTGACTGGTGACGGATCAATGGCGGTCTCCGAAGCCCGCGCGGACCCACCGACTCGACAAGGCCCACCTCAACCGCCGTGCAAATCGCTTTTTTTAACTGCCCCTCCCTTCGAGCCATGACCGGGCGGAGTCCCGCAACTGTTCCCCTCTCCGATGTCCCAAAGAATTTCGTTCGAGCTACCTTCTCAGTAATTTGTGGCATAAAATGGGAAGCTAAAGGTTATGCAGATTTATACGGGAACCGTCGCGGCGGGGAATTCCATCATGCTCGTTTGTCCCCAATGTCAGTTTGAGAATCCAGACACCCATAAATTTTGCCAAAAGTGCGGATTGTCTCTCACCCACCAACATTGTCCCCAGTGCGGCGCCACCGTGTCGCTCGACGCCCTCAACTGTGAGAACTGCGGCGCCCAAACGGGAAAAGTCTGGCTGGCCGTCGTGTCCTGGCATTCCGACACCCCGATGTCATCTTCCCCGGCAACCGCCGCGGACGGGACGGATACCCAAACCGTCGTTCGCGAAGCGTCTGGGCCGGAGAATCGCCTCGCGGGCGGAGGGGCCGGCGACCGGGATTCGACACTTTCGACACTCGACGCGATCGGCATTGATTCCGACGTCGATGCCCCCCCATTTTCTTCCCCCCCGGGGGAAAATGGAGATGAAACCGTCGGGGGCGACATTTTCCCGTGGGCGGAGGAAGAGGAGGTCGGGGCGGCGGAGGTGTTCGACCCCGGCATCCTCTCGGATCTCGACGCCCTCGGTTCGGAAACGGCGGACGCCGAAGCCGAGATCCCCCCGGATGAAACCGCGACTCCGAAACCTCAACCGGCTTCGATCCCCAAAGGGGCCTATCTGGACCCCCAACAGCGATACCAACTTTTGGAATCCCTGCCGCCCCTCGTATCCGGGGCGATCGCGACCGTCCCGGTTTTGGATTGCCGGCCGCTGCAACTCTCTCCCCCGGACACTTGGGAGCGTGGCGATCTCGACCCTTTACCGCAACAGATGGAACCGTTCGTCATTCCCCTGGCTCAAGCTTATTTGATGTTGAAGTCTCAGTATCCGCAACACTTTCCGAGGCTGCACGACGCCTGGGAGCAAAACAACCGGGCGATCGTACTCCTGGAAGATTCTTCCCATTTTCCCGACTTTGCGGGGCGGTGGGACGATATCCGGACGCCACCCCGGCAGATCGTGACCTGGCTGCAGGAGATGGTTCGAGTCTGGGACGCCCTGGAACCCTGGCGATGTCGCCGCAGTTTGTTGGAATTGGATAATATGGTCGTCTCCGAGGCTCCCCCCCCGACCCTGCGGTTGAAACGGCTCTACCCCGATCCGGATTCGGCTCCGACCTGGGCGGATTTGGGGGAATTTTGGACGGCGCTGTTTCGGCGATCGCAGCGCACGCTGATCGGGTCCCTCACCGAACTGTTGCGAGAGCTCCGGGAGGGCAACATCGGGGAAGTCGAGGCGTTGCAGGCGCGATTGGAAGGGATTCAGATGGAACTCGCGCCGGCGGCGGAACCGACGACGGCGGTTGCCCCGCCGATGTCCGGGGGGGTGACTCGCCTGCAGGTGGACGCCGAACCGGCGGAATCGGATTGGATGGCGGACGCGCCCACGATTCCCAGACCCCCGCAGTTGTTGAATTTGGAGGCATTCGGCCGCACGGATGTGGGCCGGGAGCGATCGCACAACGAAGATGATTTCGGCATCCAGACCATCTTGGACCGCCAGGAAACCACGGGAAGTCGGACGCTGCTGGCTCGGGGCCTCTACATTCTCTGCGACGGCATGGGGGGCCACGCCGGCGGGGAGGTGGCCAGCCGCATGGCGGTGAGTACCTTGAAAGAGTATTTTCAAACCCACTGGGCGGATTCTCTGCCCTCGGAGACGATGATTCGGGACGCGATCGCCCAGGCCAACCAGGCCCTCTACCGCCTCAACCTGGAGGGGACTCGCTCCGGCAGCGGCCGCATGGGGACGACCCTGGTGCTGGCGGTGGTGGCGGACACCCGCCTGGCGGTGGCTCACGTCGGGGATTCCCGCCTGTACCGGTTCACCCGCAGCCGCGGTTTGGAACAGGTGACGGTGGATCACGAGGTCGGACAGCGGGAAATCGCCCGGGGGGTGGATGCGGAACTGGCCTACACCCGCCCGGACGCCTATCAGTTGACTCAGGCGCTCGGCCCGCGGGACGGAAATTATTTGAAACCGGACGTGGGATTTTTTGACATTGCGGAGGATATGTTGTTGATTCTGGCTTCCGACGGGTTGACGGACAATGATTTGCTGGAGACGCACTTGAAAACTCACGTCGAACCCCTGCTTCAGCCGGACGTCAATTTAGAACAGGGGGTCGATGCGCTGATCGATCTGGCCAACGAAAAGAACGGCCACGACAATATCACGGCGATCGCGGTGCGGGCTCTGGTGCGACAAATGGACTGAAGTTGACGGCGGAATCGAGACCGTTGCGATCCGTTTCCACCCCGAAGCGCCCTCTATTTTGTCGATTTTTATGGCAACGAGAAGCCAGTGTGTTGACAATTTCCTTCGGGGGACAAACCTTGAAACCCTGATACAAAGGCGGTTTCTCTTCCCCACACCCTACACCCTACACCCAGCGCGATAACCTCCATGACTGACATCCTGACGCTGACCCTGTTGGATGCGAAACAGAAGACCCCCCTCAAACAGTGGCGGTTTGAAACGGAGTCTTCAATTCGCATCGGGCGATCGCCGGAAAATGACGTGGTGATCGTCGATCCCCTCGTTTCCCGACACCACCTCGACTTGCAACGCACCGACGGAAAGCCGTGGGTTTTTACCAACCGCGGTACCAACGGCACCTTCGTCAACGGCACCTTGATGACCCAAGGTCTGCTGACGAACGGCGTGATGCTGGAACTGGCCCAGGGTGGCCCCCGGCTTCAGGTCGCCATCGAGCGGGTTCAACCGCCCCCTGTGCCGAATGCCCCCAATTGTTCCCACGGGGGTAATCCGCCGGGAAATTTGTTCTGCATTCACTGCGGCTGGCCGATTCGGGTGGAACGCAGCGTCCGACACTATCAGATTTTGCGGACCCTCGGCCAGGGCGGCATGGGGACGACCACCTTGGCTTGGGACAGCCGGACTTCCCAAGGGCTAACTCCCGGGAAATCCCCCGTCCCGACCCTGGTGGTACTCAAGGAAATGAATGCGGATATGGCGCAGATCGCCAAGGCCCGGGAATTGTTCGAGCGGGAAGCCAAGACCTTGAAATCTTTAAATCACCCGGGAATCCCGAAATTTTACGACTTTTTCGTTGAAGCCGGAAAGAAGTATTTGGTGATGGAAATGGTTCACGGTCAGGATCTCGAAAAGCGCATTTTTCAGCGCGGACCGGCGACGCCCGAACAGGCGATCGCCTGGGCTATCCAGACGGGCGAAGTGTTGGAGTACCTCCACAATCTCGACCCCCCCATCATCCACCGGGATATCAAACCGGCTAATTTGATGCTCCGCCACCGGGACAACCGCATCGTCGTCCTCGATTTCGGGGCCGTCAAGGAAATCGGCACGCCCCCCGGAACCCGCATCGGGGCGGAAGGCTACAGCGCCCCCGAACAAGACCGGGGACAGCCGCTCACGCAGTCGGATCTCTATGCGATCGGTTCGACGTTGATCTTTTTGCTCACGGGCGAAAGCCCGCTCAATTATTACGGGAAACAAGATCGGGAATATGGATTTAATATCGATCGCGTCCCTACCATCACGCCTCAGTTGCGGGAGGTCATCGGCAGGGTGACGAGGCATAAGCCCCGCGATCGCTATCAGAGTGCCAAAGCTCTGGCGACGGCTCTGGCGGATTGTTTGCATTGAAGGTGGAGAAGACGTTTATTCTTCATCCCAGACATCCACCATCAGCAGTTCGCTGATCGGATCTTGCATGGAAAAACCGAAATCGATCAGTTCTTCTTTCAAGAATTTCCAGTCATCGCCAAATAGCAACGCTATCTTCCACAGGCGATCGTCAGGCTTTACAATGTCAGATTTGACGAGGGAATGCACCTGACGTTGAAACTTCTCCATCGGGTGTATAACCTTTTGGCTCATAATACCTCTTCAGTTTTTGAAATCTTAAAGAACGTTTGGGTGTTCCCCTTTACCGACGTCGTACCGATGCATAGATGATCCGCATTCGGGGAAGTTTCCTCCTAGATTTATAGATTAGCATACTTTCTTTAAATTGTGTAACTTTTTTTCAAGGCGGGTTGAGAGTCACACGAACGCCTTCGAGGGTGGAATCATCACGATGAGTGACCCCAGGTTGAACGACGGTTTGAACGGGCGTTCGAGAGTTATGCAATCTTGAGAGCGCCGAGGTCATGCCCTCACGACGCCGGGATAGACGAGAAACCCCAACATGAAGGTATATATTACCAGACTGCCGGCATTCAGACAAGGGGCTACCGGGCGGCCCACAGCCTGACCTTTTTCAACGCGAAGGTGAGGACGGTTTCTCGGCCGACGACGATATCGGCCCGCCCTTCCATCCCCGCCCGCAAGGGGTATTGACGATCGCCTTTCGGAAAATCGGGGGTTTCCGGCCGCACCGTCACTTCGTAGGTTGCCCGGGAATCCCCGTGATCGCCCCCGCCGACGGGCTGCGAGGAAATCCCCTCCACTGTACCCCGCAACGTCCCGTATTCCGAAACCGGATAGGCCGACAGCCGCAGGTAAGCCGTCTGCCCGGGCTCAATGGGGGCGATCGCATCCTCCGCAACCCGGGCGGCGAACGTCAGGGGACTGTCTTCCGGCACCATTTGGGCGACGATCGCATCGGCGGCGATCGCATCCCCCGGTCGGGGGAGATCGAGACGGATGACGGTACCGCCGATGGGGGCGCGGATGATGGGGTCGTCGATGTGCCGTTTCACCCGTTGCAATTGCTTTTCGGCGCGATCGAGATCCCGTTGCAGTTCCCACTCCTGTTTGAGGAGCGATCGCCGTTCCCTCGCCAATTCCTGGGCCACCCGGGGATCGGATTCCGTCAACTCCACCACCGCCACTTCCACCGAAATTTGTTGGTTTTGGCGGCGCGATCGGCGTTTGGACTTCCACAGGGCCAAAATCTGATTGTCCAGCGTCTCAAGATATCCCCCGATCTGAGTCAGTTCCTCCCCCAACTGGCGGATCTGTTCTTCCAACCCTTCCCGTTCCGCTTTGAGCCCCGACGGGTTGACGGAGGCAATTTCTTCTCCCGCTTCTAACGTCTGATTTTCCCGGACTCGAACCTGTTCCACCCGCCCCGCCGTCGTCGCCCGGACGAAGTGGGGATGTCCCGACGCTCGCACGACACCCGGCGCTTTCACCGTGGGACTGTAGGGGATCAGTCCGGCGGCGACCACCGCCACTCCGAACGTCCCCAACAGCAAATTCGCCCCCCAGCGCGTCCACGCCTCGATGGGCGGCAGGAAATTGTCGCTGTCGAAGGGTTGCACTTCGGCGGGGGGGAGGTTAACAGGCATGGCCGTCAATTTGGCGAAGGAAACGGGTCACATCTTCTACTATCGCCAATGGCGACAGTTGTCTTCTCTCTTCAGGGCGATCGTCAATCCACAAATGATTATTTTAAGCCGTGAGTAGACTGATTCGACTCGATTCTGCTAAGATTGACCTCAAATCCCCCGATCGCCATCAATCTTTGCGCCAATTATCAAATTTATCTTGCCTCCGCTTCCCTCTCTGAGGGGAATCTACAGTTTGTGGGATTGAGATCGGTGGCATCCTTCTATTTCTTTCGGACGGTGGCGATCGCGATTTCAATGCTGAGGTCAAAAAAATCGGCCGACTCGCAGCCCTTCGGCTCCGACAGATCGATTTTGTTGTTTATCACCGAGGTGATCCGATGAAGAAAGACAACAATAAAGAAAACCAAAAGCAAACGAAAGCTCTGTTCACCGAACTGAGCCAGGAAGAATCCTCCACCGTCAATGGCGGCCACTATCATCCCCGCTATTGCTACTACGACAGCTACTACAAGCCCACCTACTACTATCACGCCAGTTCCTACAAACCCCGCTACTGCTACTACTAAATCTCTAAATTGAGATTCCGACAGTAGCCCTCACCAGGATGTCCACCCTTCACCCGTCAAGAAAAGCGGGTGTTTTTTTGAAAAATTATTAATTATTAATTATTAATTATTAATTGTTAATTGTCATGAAATATCCGGTCATTTTGCAGCACAGTGAGGAGGACTGCGGTGCCGCCTGTCTGGCTTCGGTGGCGAAGTATTACGGGCGCTTTTTTACCCTCAGTCGCCTGCGGGAACTGTCGGGAACCGGACAGCAGGGAACGACGCTGTTGGGGTTGAAACAGGGGGCGGAGGCGATCGGATTCGACGCGCGGCCGATGCGGGCCAACCCCGAAATCCTGGAACAGTTGCATCAGGCACCCCTGCCGATGATCGTTCACTGGCAGGGGTATCATTGGGTGGTGTTGTACGGGCAAAAAGGCCAAAAATACGCGATCGCCGATCCGGGGGTGGGACTCCTCTACCTGTCCAAAACGGAACTTCGGGAGGGGTGGCGGGATTGGATCTGTCTGTTGTTGGAACCCGATCCCGAGCGTTTTTTTCTGCAAACCAGCGATCCCCCACCCGGCGTGTGGCGGTGGTTCCGGCGCACCTGGGCTTACCGCCGCCTTTTGGTGCAGGTCTTGCTGTTAAATGGGGTTCTGGGTTTATTGGCGATCGCATCCCCGTTTTTCATCCAAATCCTCACCGACGAGGTGCTGGTGCGGGGAGATACTCAAATGCTGACCGGAGTTGCGATCGCGGTCATTTTGATGAATCTTTTCGCCGGTGCCGTCGAATTGGTGCAATCCAACCTGATCGCCCATTTTGGACAGCGGTTGGAATTGGGACTGGTGATGGAATTCGGGCGAAAACTGTTGGGTTTGCCCCTGACGTATTACGAAACCCACCGCAGCGGGGAAGTGATCAGCCGCCTGCGAGATATTCGGGAAATCAATCAACTCCTCGCCCAATTTATCGTCAGCCTTCCCAGCCAATTTTTTGTCGCCCTGGTGTCCCTGGCGGTGATGTTGATTTACAATGTCCCCCTCACCCTCGCCGCGATCGCGATCGCCGTTTTGATGACCGTGACGACCGTGATTCTGCTGCCGATCCTGCAACGAAAAACCCGCGATCGGTTCGCCCTGGACGCGGAAAACCAGGGATTGTTGGTGGAAACGTTCAAGGGGGCGATAACTTTCAAAACCACCAATGGCAAACCCCAGCTTTGGGAGGAACTGCAAACCCGCTTCGGACGACTGGCAAATTTGACATTTCGCAGCACCCAGATCGGGATCGTCAATACGGTCTTTTCAAATGCGATTAGCAACGTGGGGATCGTCGCCCTCTTGTGGCTGGGAAGTCGATTTGTGATGGCCGATCTCCTGACGATCGGCCAATTGCTGGCTTTTATCAACCTCAACCGCAACGTATCGACCTGGGTGAATTCTTTGGTGGGGTTTGTGGACGATCTGACCCGGGTGCAAACCGCGACGCAGCGGTTGTCGGACGTGGTGGACGCGACGCCGGAAACCCCGGAAAATCTTCAGTTGCAGTGGGCCGAAATTTCGCCCCGGGATCACATTATTTGCGATCGCGTCAGTTTTTGTTATGGAGGAAGAATTGACTTACTCGACAATTTTTCGGTCTTGTTTCCCGGCGGACAGGCGATCGCTTTGATCGGGCGATCGGGATGCGGAAAAAGTACCCTGGCAAAACTGATCGCCGGGTTGTATCCGGTGAAATCTGGGAATATTCGTTACGGCGTTTACAATCAGCAAGATTTATCCCTGGATTGTCTGCGACAGCAGGTCGTTTTGGTTCCCCAAGACGCCCACTTCTGGAGTCGCTCAATTTTGGATAATTTCAGGTTGGGAAATCCGGGGTTGAGTTTCGAGAAAATTGTCAAAGCCTGTCAGGTTGTCGGGGCGGACGAATTTATCAGCCAATTACCGGAAAAATATCAGACCGTTTTGGGTGAATTTGGAGCCAATATTTCGGGGGGACAGAGGCAGCGGTTGGCGCTCGCGAGGGCGATCGTTGCCGACCCATCCGTATTGATTTTAGATGAATCGACCGCCAGTTTAGACCCCATCAGCGAGGCGGAATTATTGACGAAATTGCTGCAATTGAGGCGGGGAAAAACGACGATTTTAATCAGTCACAGACCCCGGGTCATCGAACGGGCAGATTGGATGATTTTATTGGACGAAGGTCACTTAAAGCTTCAGGGCGCTCTATCCGAGTTGCGATCGCTTCCCGGAGAACACCTCGACTTTTTAGGTCAATAAAAATTAAGCCCCCTTCCCAATTTTGAGAAGGAGACTCAAGTTTTGAAATCTTTAAAAGCAGAAACCTTAAAGACTGCATAGAGAAAGTGGTGGTTAAGAGGTCAAGCCCTCGGTCTGTTAGTGCGCCTCGGCTTCATCCATTGC
>NZ_JAYFER010000186.1:0-18535 GCF_055795065.1 Lyngbya sp. CCY1209 | reverse complement strand
GGACTTTGACTCCTCTTGCTCCCCCCTTATAAAGGGGGGCTGGGGGGGATCGAATGGCTCCCCCCTTATAAAGGGGGGTTGGGGGGGATCGAATGGCTCCCCCCTTATAAAGGGGGGCTGGGGGGGATCGATTAAGACGCTTCCACCGGAACATTTTCATTAGCCGACGGCGGCAAGATCATGTCATCTCCTCCATTCAACAACAAGTCATTCTCGCCGTTTTCCTTAGAATGAGCCGCCATCAAACAAGCGACTTCGTGGGGTGACAGATTATCCAAACAGATCATTTGTCGGGTGCCCTCCAAATCGATCATTCGGGACAAATTGGATGAATCCGCCAAAATCGCCGCCGCCTGTTCCAACATCGTCCAATCCGTCCGTTCCACCCAAGACCATTTCAAGCTATAATAATTGATCGGTTTGAGAACCCCGGTTTCGTCCGGTTTCTGACCCGAGTGGCGGACAAATTCGGGGACGAAAATCCCCGTCGCCGGTTCGACTCCCCGGGCTTGAACCGAGGCGACCAAGCGGTTAAAATCGCTCAGGGTTCGACTTTTGATGTACGTCACCATCACCACTCCCTGGGGCAGTTCCCCGGACTCGGCGACGAACCAAATTTGCCCCCACAAGGTGTTTTGGGTTTGCCCCAAATTGCCGAAAAATTTGCTAAACTTGATGATAGTCATGGAGCATTTGGAGCCGTATTCCTCATCTCCGATCGCCCACTTCCCGGACTGGCAATTATTGCGGACGGCGATGGGCATTTCGGGAACGAGAATTTCTTCCTTTTGCTTCGCTCCAAAAACGGTAAACGTAGGTTTTTCTGCTGCTTTAGTCATGGTCTGTTTTGGTTCCTTTCCAAGAGTTTAAAAAATTAGCGAATGGCAGGGACTCGCCTTTCGGGTTCCGGATAGGTCGATAGCGCTTTCTGTCGGGTTTTCAAACCCTTTAAAGTCGCGATCAAACTCTCCAGCATCTCCGTGTGAGCCGCCGTAAAATGAATGCTGAAACCTTCCCCATCCCGCGCACAACCGGGACACACCAGCGAAACCGAACCTTGTTCTTCGTGGGCGGCAATATACAGCCAGTCGCTATCGTCGAGCTTGTAATGGGTATCGGTCCAAGTTCTGAGCATGGGGGTCTGTCCTCCTGTACCTTCCAAGATCGCGCCCGGGAGAGGGACACTACACATTTAGCGTGCGAAGTGCGCCGATCGCGGGTCGAACCGCCATCTGTGGAGTCCGCTAAGTTGAACTTTTATTCAACTAACCCCATTCTAGCGGCTGTTGATTCTATCGTCAAGGTTTGGGTTGAAATTTTCTTCAAACCGGCCTATGATGGGCAACAGGAGGACAATGCCGTGGATGAAACACAAACATTTGGGAAACTGATCCGTCAGGCCCGCAAAGATCGGGGCTACTCGCAGCGACAACTGGCCGCGCTGCTGGAGGTGGACTTCACCTACCTCTCCAAGCTGGAGAACGATCGCGCCGACTATCCCCCCAAAGAGGACGTCATCCGGGGTTTGGCGCGAAATTTGGGCATCGACGAAGAAGAGTTGATCTTCCTCGCCGGCCGCATCCCCCAGCATTACGAACAATTCCTCAAGCAGAACAACCGGGAGTTGACGGCCCTGTTCCGGCGACTCCAGGAAAACCCCAACTTTGCCAAACAGGTGTTCGACGCAGCCAAGGGAGGAGATCAGTGAGCATCCTGAAGCCTTACCGCTTCTACCCCCGCGAATCCATCGAACGGCGGGCGAATCAGATTCTCCAGCGGATGCAGGCCACCCCCAACTTTGCCCCGCAGTGGCCCTTCGAGGCGAGTCTGGTGGCCGATTTTTTAGATCTGGGGGTGGTGTGGGATCACATCCCCCCGGACTCGGAGGGTGCGATCGCCGCCCGGATTTTGCCCGATCAGCGGCTGATCGAGATCAACGAGGAGATCCTGGAAAAGCCGCAGGGGTTCATCGAATCCACCACCGCCCACGAAATCGGCCACTGGATTCTCCACATCAACCACGACGAGGTTGACGGGATTTCTCGCCAGTTGGAACTGGACCTGGGAACCGACGATGCGGCGCCCGCGGCGGAGGAGCCCTTCGTCTGTCGGGCCACCGCCGGCTTTTCCAAAATTGCCTCCATCGAATGGCAGGCCCAATACTTCGCCAGTTGCCTGCTGATGCCGCGCTATATTTTGGAAGAGAAACGGACCGGCCGGGATCTAACCAAGTGGTCGCACCTGTACAAAATCCGGGACGAGTTGGGGGTGAGCATTTCCAATTTGACGAACCGCCTCCAGGAATTCGGCTGGATCAAAATCCCCAAAGGCCAGCGGCAAATTTACCCGGGCCACGCGGCGATCGACGGCCAACAGCGGCTGTTCGGATAGGAGAAAATCTACCTCCGACCGATATCGCCAAGAAACCGGGTTTCTACCCCAGTTTTTCCTTCCTGATGCGATCGCCTTTTAGAAACCCGGTTTCTACCTCAACTTGGGTTGGCGTTGTGTCACGCCACTACTCATCTACTGAGAGAATATAAAATTATGATATGATTCGCGATCGCAACCTTATCATGTCCGAATTTGAACGAATTTTAAATTTTTGGTTTGGCGAACCAACTGATCAGAATTATAGCAAACCCCGAAAGGTTTGGTTTCAGAAAAAGCCGAAATTTGATGCCGAAATGAGGAGCCAATTTTTGCCGGATTACGATCGCGCCGCCCGGGGCGAGTTGAACCATTGGCGGGAACAGCCGGACAGTTGTCTGGCGTTAATTTTACTTTTGGATCAGTTTCCGAGGAATTTGTTTCGGGGGACGCCGAAGGCCTTCGCGACGGACGATCGCGCCCTGGAAACAGCGAAGTATGCGATCGCCCGGGGATTTGATCGCTCCATGATTCCCGTCCAACGGTGGTTCTTTTATTTGCCCTTAGAACACAGCGAAAACCTCAAAGATCAGTATCGGGCTCTGGGGTTATTTCGCCAACTGAGTGGGAACCCGGAGAGTGCTTCGAGCATCGATTATGCGCGGCGCCATTTTGAAGTGATTAAACGGTTCGGACGCTTCCCCCACCGCAACGAAATATTGGGGCGATCGCACACCCCCGAGGAGCGAGAATTTTTGAAACAACCCGGATCTTCCTTTTGATCAGACCGTTCCAATTCCCTATTCCCTATTCCCTATTCCCTATTCCCTATTCCCTATTCCCGACTCAGAAGGGAGCGGTTCGGATCGCGATCGCTGAATTTCGGGCATTTTGAACAATACCCCGGCTACGAACCAATAATAAACCGCCACCGGGTCGGTGTCGAGGGGATACCAGTAGGGGTTGTAACCGATCAGGACGATAAAAACCCAGAAGACGACACCGTAACTCCACAGGTGGCGATCGTCGATTTGATGGTAAGAATTGAACCCCTCCACCGCCAGGGTGGTGACGACCATCAAAAAAGCCAGGACACCGATAGGTCCGACCTCGTAAAGCAATTTAGAATAATAAGTTTCGATCAGCCGCGTCTCCCCCAGAGCCCGGGCCGCATTGGTCGCCCGTCCGAGTCCATTTCCCAACAGACCCCGGTGGCTTTTGATGCTCCACTTGGCCTGTTCCTTGACAAATTCGATGGGGGGAGAAGCCTGCCAGCGGCCGATCAAACTCTCAACCCGGTCTTCGGCGAAGTTGGGAAAGACGGCGAGGCTCGCACCCAAAAAGACCCCCATCGCCACCACGACAATCGCCACCCGCTTCCACCGAGAAATGTGGCTCGTCGCCACCACCAGCAACCCGATCGCCAAAAGCACCCCCAAGAAAGCGGTGCGCTGGCCGCAAAGCACCGCGTTGAGGACAATTAAAGCCAGGGAAAAGATCCCCGACATCCGCCACCAGATGCGGGGGTCCCCCAGGGCCGTGGCGAAACTGAAAAAGCTGCTCGCGATCAGGAACCAGGCCCACTGCCAGGGGGCGACGAACGTGCCGGGGAGGCGGATAAAATTTTCCGGGGGGAAGTAGCCCAGGGCCCCCCCGACCAGGCATTTTCGCTGCAAGTTAGCTTTGAGCAGGAGGTGGTCTTCCAAACCGGTGTTGTCGGGGCAAACCCCGCTGACGACCAGCCAGAATTGGACGATCCCCAAAATGCAGCAAACGATCGCCAGGATGACTTGTAGGCGGGTGAAAAAGTAAAAATCTTTAGTATTGCGGATCAGGTAGTAGCCGCAGGTGATCAGGGGGATATATCCGAGCAGGATTTTCAAGCCGAAAATTCCCATCAACAGGGGCTCTCCGCCGGGGGTGGAGCTCAACTGTTGCGCCCCGTTGACGAAAATCAGCGTCAGGAAGGCGATCGCAACGAGTAAGGCGAGGGGAAATTTGAGGGTTTTCGGGATGATGAGGGGCCGGTTTTGGTGAATCAGCCCCAGGAACAAACCGAGCAGGGCCGGGATGTAAAATAAAAAATCCTTCGCCAGGTGGAAAATGGGGCGGTCGTCCCCGATCCAGTAGATGATCGTCCCGGCGAAGGGCAGGTAAATGAGCAAACCCCACAGTCCTTGGCGGGGATAGCGGAAGGAGAGAGCGGTGCAGAAAAGGGCGAGGACGGTTT
The DNA here is from genome assembly GCF_055795065.1 of Lyngbya sp. CCY1209. Classification (NCBI taxonomy): domain Bacteria; kingdom Bacillati; phylum Cyanobacteriota; class Cyanophyceae; order Oscillatoriales; family Microcoleaceae; genus Lyngbya; species Lyngbya sp. CCY1209. The sequence continues at coordinate 13,935 of NZ_JAYFER010000186.1, read as the reverse complement.
TGAAAATGGCGATCGCTCCCGAGCCATTTCCAAACATGACCATCGCCACGACCGCAGCCAAACCGGCGACCCCACCCAGGTAACGGACCGGGGCTGAGTCAGGAGGCAATGGCGATTCTTCCCCCTCTCGATCCGATATGGCGTCCCCATTTTCGGATTCGGGGAGTCGGGCATCGGATTCGAGGAGGTGCCGGAATGGTGGAGGATGATTTCGGGGGTCTGACATTGATGCACGCTACCGTTGTAATTGGGACCCTGACTCGAGTTTTGTAACCCAGATTTTCCGGAGGTGTTGCTGCTGTTGAAATTCAAGCTGGTTGTAGGCGGCGAGGATTTCTTCGTGGGTAAAGTCAATGATGAGGGCCGACAGTTGGTTGCCGGTGTGGCTCCCGATGAGAGCCCACTGTAACGATTCGAGAGCGGCCGGCGTCGGCGAACCGAGGACCTGGGCAGGAGGCTCCGGAGGCGATGCGACGGCTCCGGTTTCAACCCCCCAAAATTGTAAGTCTCGTCGAGTCATCGTTGGCGGGTTCGGAGAGGATTTGCAAATACGATAGCAATCTGAAAAGTCCAATCGTGGGGGCGATCGCTTCGGGAGCGCCTGGGGGGGATCGGGGGTGCGATCGCCCCGGTGACGGCCGGGAATCGCCGCGGAGCGGTTTAAATCAAAGGTTGAACCAAGGGTATGAGAATTCCGATTAATCCGCCCCCGAGGAGGGCAAATAGGGTCAAGGTGCCGATGCCGAACCCCACCATCCGCTTTTCGGCGGCTTGATAGTAGCCCCAGGCGTACAGAACCCGACCGACGATCCACACCGCACCCAAACTCGCACCCCAAACCGGACTGACGAATTCCGAAAACAGCCACAGGGCCGGAAGGAAGATGACGAGTTGCTCCAAGGTATTTTGCTGCACCCGCAAAACTCGTTCAAAATTCGGGTCGCCCGTCATCTGAGGGGGCACCACCTTGTATTTTATTCTAGCCCTACCGACGTTGATCGTCACGATCAAGTACAGCAAAAGCGCGGATGCGGTGACTAAGCTCGGCCAGGGTGACATGGGACGCTCCCTCATCAAAATTTAAACATCTAACATATGTTATAACAGCCCATCCCTCGCCCGCATCGATACATCGACCGCTGCCGTGAGTCCGGGGTTTCGGGGTTCCCCGGCCGGCCGATTTCTTCCGGAGTTGCGATCGCGATCGCTTTGGATGCCACGGAACTGTCACCGGCATTCAATTCGGACAATCACTCGCCACATTCTCAATTATCACGGATATCGGGGAATGGCGTCACGGAAATGCCACCGGAAATCCGGAATACTAAAAGTTGCCAAAAGGTCGGTCAAATCACCCGTTTTCGGAGGAATTTTTGACTTGCTGGCGGGTTCATTTGACCTCATTCCAGATATTTTATGGATAAAAAAGCTCAGATTATGGATTTTTTTAATGGCTTAATTGCCGCAGCTTTTCCCCCTAACAATTCCTGGGATTGCCCGCCAAAATTGGAAGATAAAAAAATGGCAAAAATTGGAGACAAAAAAAATCAAAAAGATGAGTCAATTTTATCCTGCGATAAAAAATCTGAAAATACAGAAAAAAATGGAGCAATTTTTGACCTAAAAAAAGAGCTACAGGATTGCGCCTCAATTTTCTCCATAAAAATCAAAAAATTGTACCGCAAAATTCGCCAGCAAAACCGGAGGATCTATTATCTAGAACAAGAAAATAAAAGACTTCGGCAACTGGCATTTTTGGACGACCTGACCCAACTGGCAAATCGCCGGAAATTTTACCTTTATCTCAAACAACATTGGCGGGGCAGTCTGAACCGACCCACCTCGCTAATTTTGGGAGACGTAGACTTTTTTAAAGCTTACAACGATAACTACGGTCATCTGGCCGGAGACCTTTGCCTGCAACAGATCGCAGAGGCAATTCAAGATGCTTTGAAGGGCCAGAATGAAGCTCAGGAATACCTGGCGGCGCGATACGGGGGGGAGGAATTTGCCATCGTCTTGCCGGATACAGAGTTGAAAGATGCGATCGCGATCGCGGAAAAAATTCGACTCAATATCGTCGCCAAAAAAATCCCCCACGTCGGCTCCGAAATCCGCCCCTGGATCACCCTCAGCGCCGGGGTATCCACCCAGAAACTGGGGCAAGAATTTTCTCCGGAAACCCTGATTTTAGCCGCCGATCGCGCCCTGTATCAGGCCAAAAATAACGGGCGCGATCGCGTCTGTTCCGATACCTGATTTTCGATCAACCCCCCCAAGGTTTTCATCGCCGCCTCCACCTGGGGCGACCACACCAAACCGCAGTTCAAACGGAAACAATTGCGGTAATTTCCCGAAGCCGAAAACATCGACCCCGGGGCGATACTGATCCGGTGCCGGTAGGCTTCATCGTAGAGGGCGATCGCGTCCAAATCCAGGGGCAATTCCACCCACAAAACGTGACCCCCCGTCGGTCGCGTCACCTTCGTTTCTTCCGGAAAATATTCGCAGATCGCCTGGGTCATCCGCAGCACCTGTTCGGCGTAGGATCGGCGCAAATTTCGCAGGTGGCGGTCGTAACCCCCGTTGGCCAGAAAAGCCGCGATCGTCAGTTGATTCGCCGTCGCCGTAACAATATTGGTCGATAGCTTCAGTTGTTCGACTTGATTTTGGTAGCGGCCCGGAACCGCCCACCCCACCCGCAAACCGGGCGAGAGAGTCTTGCTACAGGACGCACAATATAACACCAGTCCCCGCCTGTCGAAGGCCTTGATCGCCTTGGGGCGACTCTCCCCGAACCCGAGTTCCCCGTAAACGTCATCCTCCACCAACGGGATATCGTAGCGTTCCAGAAGCTCCACCAATTCTTTTTTCCTGGCATCATCCATGCAACTTCCCAGGGGATTGCTGAAATTCGACACCACCGCACAAGCCGCCACCTGGCCCCGGCTGAAGGCCTTTTCCAGATCCGGCAGCGAAATCCCGTCCCGGGGGTGGGTGGGGAGTTCGAGCACCTTCAGGTGCAGGGATTCCAGGATTTCCAGCAGGCCGTAATAAGAGGGAGATTCGATCGCCACCGTATCCCCCGGTTTGGTAATCGCCCGCAGGGACAGATACATCGCCTCCGTAGTCCCGTTCACCACCAGAATTTGGTCGGGGGTCACAGAACAACCCGCGTCCATCAGCCGCCTCGCCACTTCGTGCCGCAACGGTTCGCATCCCGGCAGGGCATTGTAAGAGTGGCACAGTTCCGGATTTTGGCGGAGCACCTGCCCCATCAGCCGGTTGAGGGCGTTGATGGGGAACAGTTCCGGGTCCGGGACGGCGGCGCCGAGTTTGATCATGCCCGGTTCCCGCAGGGCCGTGTTGATCCGCACCGCGAAGGACGTATCGACCCGGCAGGCTAACCCCGGCGGGGTGGAGGGGGTGGGTTCCTGGGGGGAAAAGGGCAGGGTTTGGCGGACGTAGTAGCCGGATTGGGGGCGGGCGGCGATCAGTCCCCGATCTTCGAGGAGGCGGTAGGCCTCCAACACCGTGGAGATGCTGACGTTCATCTGGTCGTGCATTTTGCGGACCGACGGAATGCGATCGCCCGGTTGCAGGGTCCTCTCCTCAATCAGGGATTGGATGCGGTTAGCCACCTGTTCGTACAGGTTGACGCCGGGGGACTTTTCGACGGGTCTGACCTTCATCATTTGACCTCGAAATGGGGGGGACGGATACAGTTGCGGCCCTCAAAACCATAACAGTTTTTCTCGCCCCAACTGTTATGGCTACAATTTATCACAACTGCCTCTGTTCTGTTCGGATGAACTGCGACACAATTGAACCGTAGCTTTCAGTTGGTTCACAGGCACCGATGCGGTGTGCTACCCGTCGATCGCACGTCTCCAAAGGCGGGTAAAGGATTCAAAATTTTGAATTGCTAAAACAATCAAACCATTGAAAATCGACTGTCGTTCAAACGCGGAGGGTAAGTCACGATGAAATTGACCGATCGCCCCATCTCAAATCCCATATCCCTGGATGTCAAATCCGCCTTCGATCAGCGGTGGAGTCTGACCGGAAAGGATATCTACAATTTTGCGACTCAGATAACCCGGGGACTGTTTAAATCCCTGGCTGGGGGAAACCAACTCGAAATTTGGCAAAGTCGCGATCGCCAAGGAAATTTACTCTGGAACGTGCGCGATCGCCTTTCCGGACGATCCGCCCAACTGGACTCGGAACAGGAAGTTCGGATTTGGTTGGAGGAACGCTACCATCACTGACGGGTGTAAATTCCCCCGAATTTTCGCTAGAATTGAAACGGATGGGACGGTTTCGATACTCCCTTTCCCGTCCGATTTCAAAAAATATCCAATATAGAAGTCCGCATCTAGGTTAAGAAACATCCGCTCTCTGTGTTTCTCTGTGCCTCTGTGGTTAAAAATTTCCAACCTATTCTCGTAGTGACATCTTATAACAGTCTGATAAATCTCTCAAAAATAATCATTCTTTCCAACAAAAAATAGGAGAAGATCCCATGTTTGCTACTCGACAAAATAAAAATAATAGCCAATTCAAAGAACGTCTAATGTCGGCGATCGCCGAAGCCGCCCGATTCAGTATCTACTACGGCAAATATATCGCCAGCCCCCCGGAAGAACGGCGCAAAATTACCGTCAAACACGGAATTTGACATCCGAAAAAAACGGGGGCGATCGGGGGAATAGGGAATGGGGAATAGGGAATTTTTGACTTTCCCCACCGAGCACACCCCACCGAGCACACCCCCCAGTACAGTACAATCGAGAACGACGATCGCAACTTGGCGAGAGGAGGTTAACGCCAGATGAGTAGCATTTCAACAACTCGGAAACCGGCCGGAAAATATCAATTTTGGGTCGATCGCGGGGGCACCTTCACCGATATCGTCGCCCGCAAACCCGACGGCAGCCTGGTGACACACAAACTCCTCTCCGAAAACCCCCGCCGCTACCCCGATGCTGTCATTGCCGGAATTCGGGAAATCCTCGGCATCGGCCCCGACGACCCCATCCCTGGAAACTGCATCGCCGAAGTCAAAATGGGCACCACCGTCGCCACCAACGCCCTGCTGGAACGAAAAGGCGATCGCACCGTTTTTGTCACCACCCGAGGATTTCGAGATATCCTCAGAATTGGCTACCAGAACCGGCCCGACATCTTCGCCCAGGAAATCGTCCTGCCGGAAATGCTCTACGAAACGGTTATCGAAGCCGACGAGCGCTATAATGCCAGGGGGAAAGAACTGCAACCTCTAGCGATCGCCCCCCTCCAAACCGCCCTGCAACAGGCCTATGATGATGGAATTCGCAGTTGTGCGATCGTCCTCATCCACGGCTACCGCTACCCCCGCCACGAACAGCAAATCGCCGAGCTCGCCGCCCAAATCGGCTTCACCCAAATCTCCACCTCCCACCAAATCAGCCCCCTGATGAAACTCGTCAGCCGGGGCGATACCACCGTCGTCGATGCCTACCTCTCCCCCATTTTGCGCCGCTACATCGATCGCGTCGCCTCCCAGTTATATGGGGAGTCGGGAGTCGGTATTAGGGAGTCGGGGGGAGACACACCCCAACTCATGTTCATGCAATCCAACGGCGGACTCAGCGACGCCCACAACTTTCAAGGGAAAGACAGTATCCTCTCCGGACCGGCGGGAGGCATCGTCGGCGCCGTCCAAACCAGTAAGCGGGCGGGTTTCGATAAAATTATTAGCTTCGACATGGGGGGCACCTCCACCGACGTCGCCCACTACAACGGCGAATACGAACGCCAACTCGAAACCGAAATCGCCGGAGTCCGGATGCGGACCCCCATCCTCTCCATCCACACCGTCGCCGCCGGCGGCGGTTCAATTTTAGTGTTTGATGGTTCCCGCTACCGCGTCGGACCCGAATCCGCCGGTGCCAACCCCGGTCCAGCCTGCTACCGCGTCGGCGGACCCCTAGCCGTAACAGACGCCAACGTAATGTTAGGCAAAATCCGCCCCGAATTTTTCCCCACCGTCTTCGGACCCGACGGAAATTTACCCCTCGACGCCGATATCGTCCGCGAGAAATTCACCCAACTCGCCGCACAAATCCGCCAAGCCACCGGAGACACCCGCCAACCCGAAGACGTAGCCGCCGGATTTATCGCGATCGCCGTCGAAAATATGGCCAACGCCATCAAAAAAATCTCCCTCCAGCGGGGCTACGACGTCTCCGACTACACCCTCTGCTGCTTCGGTGGCGCCGGAGGCCAACACGCCTGCGCGATCGCCGACACATTAGGCATCCAGCGGGTCTTCCTGCACCCCTACGCCGGCGTTCTCTCCGCCTACGGGATGGGGCTCGCCGACATCTGCAACATCCGGGAACGAGCCGTAGAAGCCCCACTGACGGAGGATTTACTTTCCCCCCCCACCCCCAATCATCTGCGAAAATCTGCGAAATCTGTGGATCTCCCATCCATCTTGCAACAATTAGAAACCGAAGCCCGATCCGAACTCGAACCCCCCGAAGATCCCGCCGACATCGTCTTCTGCCGCGTCAACTTAAAATACGAAGGCACCGACTCCACCCTCACCGTCCCCTTTTCCCCCCAAATAGAAGCGATGAAGTCGGCATTTGAAACCGAGCACCGATCGCGGTACGGTTTTGTCAAAACAGAGAAAGCCTTAATCGTCGAATCGGTTTCCGTCGAAGTCGTCCGCCGCATGGAAAATCCCGAAACACCGACGATCTCCCGAACCCGTTCCGAACCCCCCGCAACCATTTCTACCGTCGAGATGTACGCCGCCGGAGAGTGGCGGGAAACCCCCGTCTATCGGCGGGAAGATTTGCAACCGGGCGATCGCATCTCCGGACCGGCTATGATTGTCGAAAATACCGGAACCAATATCATCGAACCAGGTTGGGATGCCCAATTAACCGAACGCAACGATCTGATATTATCGAAAATTTCATCTATTTCTTTACAACACCAAAACCAAATCCCCACGGACAAACCCGATCCGGTGCGGTTGGAAATCTTTAAAAACCTCTATCAATTCATCGCCGAAGAAATGGGAATCACCCTACAAAATACAGCCTCTTCGGTGAATATCAAAGAACGCCTCGACTTTTCCTGTGCCATTTTCGACCAATTCGGACAACTCGTGGCGAACGCCCCCCACATTCCCGTCCATTTGGGTTCGATGGGAGAAAGCGTCCGCAGCCTGATTCGGGCGAAGGGCGAAATTCTCAAACCGGGGGATGTGTATATGTTAAACAATCCCTACGACGGCGGCACCCACCTGCCCGATATTACTGTCATTACCCCCGTTTTCGATACCGCCGAAACCCAGATTTTATTTTATGTCGCCTCTCGCGGACACCACGCCGACATCGGCGGTATTACCCCCGGTTCCATGCCGCCGGACAGCAAAACCGTTGCGGACGAGGGCATTTTGATCGATAATTTCCAATTAGTCGATCGCGGCGAATTTCGGGAAACTGCAGTATTGGAATTGCTGACATCTGGAACCTATCCTGCCCGGAATCCCCAAACCAATATCGCCGATTTGCAGGCACAAATTGCGGCGAACGAGCGCGGCGCGGGAGAATTGCGGCGGATGGTGTCCCAGTACGGGTTAGAAACGGTACAAATTTACATGGGTTTCGTCCAGGATAACGCAGAAGCTTCGGTGCGGCGTGCGATCGATGTGTTGCGGGACGGAACGTTTACCTATCCGATGGATAACGGGGCACAAATTCGGGTGAAAATTACTATCGATCGCGACACCCGCAGTGCTAAAATCGATTTTACCGGAACCTCCCCCCAATTGGACAGTAATTTTAACGCCCCCCAGGCCGTCTGTCAGGCGGCGGTTTTGTACGTTTTCCGCACCTTGGTTAAGGATAATATTCCCCTCAACGCCGGATGTCTGAAACCCCTGGAAATTATCATCCCCGAAGGGTGTATGTTGAACCCGAAACCCCCGGCGGCGGTGGTAGCGGGAAATGTGGAAACCTCCCAGGCGATTGTGGATGCACTGTACGGCGCCCTGGGGGTAATGGCCGCATCTCAGGGGACGATGAATAATTTTACCTTCGGGAGCGATCGCCATCAATACTACGAAACCATCTGCGGGGGTTCCGGCGCCGGTGCGGATTTCGACGGGACGGATGCGGTCCACACCCACATGACCAATTCTCGACTCACCGATCCGGAGGTGCTAGAATGGCGCTATCCGGTCATCGTGGAAGAATTCGGGATTCGTCCCCACAGCGGCGGACGCGGGCGGCACCGGGGCGGAAACGGCATCATTCGCCGGATTCGCTTTTTGGAACCGATGACGGCGGCGGTCCTGTCGGGACATCGGATTATTCCCCCCTTCGGACTCGACGGCGGCGAACCGGGGGCGGTGGGATGCAACACTGTTACCCGCCGAGATGGTATAGTGGAAGAATTGGGAAGTACCGCGATCGCCCAGATGCGGCCCGGAGATCGATTGGCGATCGAAACCCCCGGCGGCGGGGGCTACGGCACGCCGAAATCGCCCTAATTCCTATTGCAGGGTCTTTTCAAAATTAACAGTTGAAATTCAACGCGAGTCGGGCCGGAACTTCGATTCTCTCTTCGAGAGGATGCGGAGTCCGGCAAAACCGTGTCAATGCCGAATTTTAGCCCGTCCCCATTGCATTTGCGATCGCATTGGGATATCCTGACCCCAAACCTCGGATTGAGTCCGAGGTGATAATGCTTTATGGTTGACCGAACGAATCCCGCCCTGTGATCGGGGATGAATTCTCTCTTTTGATTAAAAATAAAAAATAGTTGAAAAATGGTTTCCAGGGAAATTTTTCACAGTTTAAAAATGACCGCGATCGTAGCATTCAAAGGATATGACTGATGGATAATGACACAGAAAAGGAAAAAGAAGAATTTTTATATCCTCGCAGCCGCTATCGGGGCGAATTCACCCCCGAAAATATGGTCTTCAATTCTAACTTACAGGAATTCGCCCACAAAGTCAATTATATTTGCGGGCTGGAAACCAACGGCAAAATTAGCTCTGAGGATGCCTACGGACGCATCAAAAAACTGTGGAAACAGTTGAAGTCATCCAAACATAATCTCAGTATCGGCGAGGATCGCGATCCGGAATAGAAGGAAAGGTAAAGTCTGGAATCGGAAAAATTGCCGAGAAACCGGGTGGGGCGATCGCAAAATCTGATAAACTGATTCCCCACTCCCTACTCCCTACTCCCCAAAATGTCCCACACCGTCACCGTTACCGTCCCCGGAACCACCGCAAATTTAGGCCCCGGCTTCGACTGCATCGGCGCCGCCCTCAGCCTGTACAATATCCTGCGATTTTCTGCCCCGGAAGATACGGAAACCCCAGTTCAAATTACCGTACACGGGACGGAAAGCGATCGCGTCGTGACAGACGATCGCAATTTGGTATATCAAGCATTTGCCAAATTCTACACACACCTGGACAAAACCCCCCCACCCGTCCAGATTGACATCGAACTGGGCGTCCCCCTCGCCCGGGGGTTGGGCAGTTCCGCCACCGCCATCGTCGGCGGGTTGGTGGGGGCGAACGCCTTCGCCGGAAACCCCCTCTCCGAAGCCGAGATCGTCCGATTAGCGATCGCGATGGAGGGGCACCCAGACAACGTAGTTCCCGCCCTCCTGGGGGGCTCTCAGCTATCGGCGACAAATGGCGATAATTGGGAGATCTGCGAAATTCCCTGGCACGAGGCGATCGTCCCCGTCGTCGCCATCCCCGACTTTGAACTCTCCACCGCCGAAGCCCGCCGGGTTCTACCCGAAAAGTATACCCGCGCCGACGCCATTTTCAACACCGCCCACCTGGGGTTGTTATTGCGGGGTTTGGAAACCGGACGGGGGGACTGGCTGCGAGTCGCCATGCAGGACAAAATCCACCAACCCTACCGCAAATCCCTGATCCTGGGCTTCGACGCGGTGCGGAAAGCAGCCCTGGATGCGGGCGCCTACGAATTGGCGATTAGCGGGGCTGGACCGACCCTTCTCGCCCTCACAAATCCCACCAACGCCCCCCGGGTAGCCGAAGCGATGGAGGCGGCTTGGCGGGCCTGTGAAGTGGGTGTGGAGGTGCGATCGCTCCAACTCGACACCGAAGGCGCTGTTTGTGGGGTGTAGGGAATGGGGAATAGGGAATAGGGAGTGGGGAATAAGAAGACAGAGACTTCCTCTGCCCAAAAAAAATCCCCCCCCAACCAACCAGCGGGGAAGGACGCAGCATGAATCCAGGGTGTTTGCTCTCATGATATTGATAGGGAGCGGGCGTGCCGGATTATGCACGCCGTTGAAGATCTCGATCGCCCCCGCCGCGGCGCGATCCGGAAATTGGGGGAAATTTCGGTCACAGGAGTACCAAATCTATCAACGTGTAGAATCCCAGGGCCAACAACAGGATGGCCACCAATTGGGTGAGTTGGAAGTGGGAAGAGGGAAAAATGGCCTCCCGGATCAACATAGACGTCGAAGATCCGATAACGTAGCTCAGACACAGCACCAAATAGGGCCACTGTCCCGTCACGCTCCAAACCATCAACAGGAGCATCGAGAGCATCAACATCACCACTTCAATAAATTGAGGCGGATTGTACCGGGTCGAGTCAACCAGATTTTGCCAGCAGGTTTGCCAAAGTCTCATGGGATCGGGTCGGGAATGTCCAATTAAACTTCAGAATAATCTCTCTTTCCCGATCCGCGCAACGTGACGGAGGGGGAGATCGCCTCAACGGTCCTCGATCTTCGGCCGTCGGGCGTCGAAATCGCGATCGCCCCGCGTCTCCGTCGGGGACTCCCGGTCCATTTCCAACTCATCAAACTCGGTTTCGGTTTCCAGTTGTTCCTCGTATTGTTCGATCCAATCCTGGCCCACCTGGATGGTGACATCGGATTGCAAATATCCCGTACTCTCGACGACCACCTCTCCGAATCCCAAGACTTCGCGGATGGCGTCGGCGCTCTCGATATCCCCATCTTGGGCGACAATTCGGGTCACCTCCAGCGGCTGATTCCAAGGTTTGGTCAGCTTCAGATTCCAAAATCCCTCCGCGTTGAGGGTTGACATCAAACCGTCCACCGCCTCCGCCGCGTCCGTGCTGTCTTGGATGGCGATGCGGAGATCCCGGGGGTCGATATTGTCAAAACTCCAGCGGTTGCGCCCGAAGTCAAAATGTTCCGTCACCATCGCATCCAGGCGGCTGTAGTCGGGCAGCCAATAGCTGGCGTCGTACTCGTCCGGGTTGCTGAACTGGCCCGGGACCATCAGCATTTCCACGTCCCCCGCCTCCATCCCGGCCGCGAAGTTGACCAGGGCCACCAACTCTTCCAAACTCAAATTCGTGTCGATGTGAGATTGGATGATCGAAACCAGTTTCGGCAGGCGGGAGAGAGTCCCCACGTCCAAAGCCTGGTCCATGAAGGCCCGCATCAGCATCTGCTGCCGCTGCACCCGGCCGATATCCCCGAGATTGTCGTAGCGGAACCGCAGAAATTGAAGCACCTGGTCGCCGTCGAGGTGCTGTTCCCCCTCTTTGAGGTTGATGTAGAGGTGCTGGCTGTCGTCCTGGTATTTCATGTCTTTGGGGACGTAAACCGTCACGCCGCCCAGGGCATCGATGAGCTTTTCGACCCCGAGGACGTTGACGCGGACGTAGCGATCGATACCCACGCCCCCCATCAGTTCGCTCACCGTCTTGGCACTCAGGGCCGGCCCGCCCCTGTAGTTGGCATCGTTGATCTTAGCCATGCCCTCGCCTTCCACGAAGGTGCGGGTGTCTCTGGGGATGGACAGGACTTTCAATTTATTGGTGTCGGGGTCAAAACGCAGCAGCAGCATGGTGTCAGAAAGACCCTTGAAGGAATCCACCACCGCGTGGTAGCCGAGGTCTTCCTCCGGTTCTTCTTCCAAGTCGGAGGTGAGCACTTTGATGCCCAAAACCAAGATGTTGACGGGCCGGGTCAACTCGGGCAGTCTCATGTTCACCCTGGCCATTTCGTTTTTGGAAAAGACCGCAGCCTCTTCCGGTGTCAACTTTTGCTGCATCAGGGGGGTCGAAGAAAGGGAAACCGCCAGCAACGCCCCCGCCGTTGCCGAAATCATCGCCACTCCGGTCAAGCCGATCCCCAGCCCCAGCCACCGTCCCGGACTCGATTGAGCCAGTTTTTTCAGGACGGGTTTGGAGTTTTGAGGTTTGACCGGCTTTTGGTTGTTGACGTTATGGGCTGACACAGACTTCCTCACACACAAACAGAGAAATTTAAGCGAATCGCTCTGAAAAATCATAAACGATCAACATCGAGTCTTGAATCCTCGCACCTAAGATAGGTGACGGCCGAGGACTCCTTCGGCGATGCGACTCACTCCGGGCAACCACAGGGGTTGATTTTTCCAGAGGCGGACCATCAATCCGAAGTTGACGATAAAATAGCTGGTCGTCAAAACGCTACTCGTTATCAACACCGGAAGGGTCGAAGTTTCCGTAATGTTCGCGCCACTTTGCAGGAGCAAATTTCCGAACAACCAACCCAACGCCAACGTCACCGCGAGGCGACAGGTCGCCCGATCGCGATCGCTGCCGTCCTGGCGGTAGAGCGCCCACAGAGCTGGAAAAAAACCCAGCACCGGGATTAAATACACAAACTGTCTGAGCGATCGCCGATCCGGATCGCCGTGAAGATCGTTGGACTTCATATCTTATTATTCGCGGTCGGACCTTTCCGATTGCACGGAAACAACCGCCGCGCCTCCGATAGTGGGCTGGCCGGACGACCCGCGATCGCCCCGTCCGATGGGGCGGGCGATCGGATTTTCCGGGTTTCGTCCTCCGATAACCGCTCCCGAACTCGCCGTCCGTCGTCCGTTGGCCTGGGCAAATTCTGATACACTGGATACACAGATCAGATGTTGGAGAACACACTCAACTATGACCACTACCCAAAAATCAGTTGTCATTGCCCCTTCTATATTATCAGCAGATTTCAGCCGCCTCGGAGAAGAAATTCGCGCCGTAGATGAAGCCGGCGCCGATTGGATTCACGTCGATGTGATGGACGGCCGCTTCGTTCCCAATATCACCATCGGTCCGCTGATCGTGGATGCCATCCGCCCGGTCACTCAAAAGCCCCTCGACGTCCACTTGATGATCGTGGAACCGGAAAAATATGTCGAAGATTTCGCCAAGGCCGGCGCCGACATCATCTCCGTCCACGCCGAACACAACGCTTCTCCCCACCTGCACCGGACGCTGACGCTGATCAAGGAATGCGGCAAACAGGCGGGTGTGGTATTGAACCCTGGGACTCCTCTGGACTTGATCGAATACGTCCTCGATGTCTGCGATCTGGTGCTGATCATGAGCGTGAACCCCGGATTTGGCGGGCAGAAGTTCATCCCCAACGTGGTGCCGAAAATTCGCCAGTTGCGCCAGATGTGCGACGATCGCGCTCTGGACCCCTGGATTGAAGTGGATGGCGGCCTGAAGGTTGACAACACCTGGCAAGTTCTCGAAGCCGGCGCTAACGCGATCGTAGCCGGTTCTGCCGTGTTCAAAGCCGACAGCTACGCCGACGCGATCGCCGGAATTCGCAACAGCAAGCGCCCCTCCCCCGAGTTGGCGACGGTTTAAAGATTATCCATTTTTCCGGAAAAGCTGTGGGGGCAGTGCCTCCGTGCCTGCCCTCCTCCACCCGAGTGTCTATGAACCCAAATCTCCGAAGCCACCCGATCAGGTTGCCCCCACGGTTGACCCACATTTCAGGTTGACCTCAATTGCGAAAAGCTGTAGTAGGGGCAGTGCCTCTGTGCCGGCCTGCAAATTTGATCGCTGCCGGCCTGCAAATTTGATCGCTGCCGGCCTGCAAATTTGATCGCTGCCGGCC
>NZ_JAYFER010000185.1:0-5520 GCF_055795065.1 Lyngbya sp. CCY1209 | reverse complement strand
AAAATTGTCGAGGGCGACAATGAAAACCGTTGATGGGAGACAGGAGCAAGGATTTTTTCCGGTTAAAAATACCTTTTTATTCCGAAAAATCTCTCTCTTCTCCCTCCGCTCCCGGTCGCTCCCTCCGCTCCCCCTGCCATTTTTCTGGGGAGAATGAAACAGCCCTGCCCTTGTTAAGGGGGGCGGGGGGGATCTGCGATTGTCGGAAATATAACCGGATCTGATATTATTTCACATGGCTATATGAAAGTTTTCGATTCGATGGGATAGATCCGATCCCCCTAAATCTCCCTTGCAAAGGGGAACTTTCAAGATCGGTCGCTCAATGCCAAATAATTTCCCAACAAGGGATTCAGAAAAACGTGAGTTTCCGTCAAATTGACGAGCGATCGCGCTTTCAGGGATGTCAGCGTTCCCAACAGGTTTTTCCGGGCGATGGAAGATGAGACGTGCGATCGCAACTCGGAAAGCGAGAGGGGTGCTTTCTCCGCCGCCAGAAGCGCGATCGCCGTTCGTGCGGGGTCGGATAAAACGTTTAACTGTTCTTCCAGCAGTTCGCAGATCTCATCAAAAATGAGCGTATTTTGGCGAAAGAATTCGGTCAAATTACGATTAAATAACCGCAGGACGGTGGCGGCGACGATGTTGAGAATTTTGGGATTGCCGTCGTAGCAGTCCGCGAGGCGATCCCAGTCCTCCGGCGCGGCTTGGAATGTCCCCTGTACGCCCAGCATTTCTCGGATGTCCGCCACCGGCAGTCCGGGGAGGGAGAGGGAACGGATGTGGGAGTTGTTCCCGCCGAGGAAATAAATTAAGTTGGGTTCAATTCGACTGGTTAAAACCACGCAGCTTTGATGTCGCCCTTGGGCGAGATGTTGGAGGAATTTGCGATAGGCTTCCCAGTCCGGATTCTGCGGTTCCGCGTCACTTGTCTCGGAGGTGGCGGGGGATTGATACTCTTCCAAAATAGATTCGACGTTATCGAGAACCAACAGATGAGATTTGCCCTCCAAACACTTCATCACCTGTCGGATTTTCCCGTTGATGGAGTCGGGAATAAGCGAGTGGGGGGAAAGGTCGCGAATCAGGTCGTCGAGGAAGTCGCCGAAGGGAAGGGGAGGATGGGCGATCGGTTCGAGATGCCGCCACACCAGGGATTGAAAATGGGGTTGCACCTGTTCCGCCAGCTTCGCCGCCAGCCAAGTTTTTCCGATTCCTCCCATGCCGAAAAGGGTGATAAAACGGGAGCGATCGGCTAATATCCACCGTCGCAGGATTTCCAGTTCGGCCGTGCGACCGCAGAACCCCGCCACGTCCGGGGCGAGTTCCCAACTGACGGCGGTATTTTGGAGGGCGCGATCGGTTTTGGCTTGTCGGATGGGCGGTTCGTAATCCCCCGGTTCCGGGGTCAGGTCAAAGGCGGCAAAGTAGCGATCGATGGATCTGAAATCGACCTTCTTTTTCCGGGCGTGAACTTTACTGAGGGTGTGGGTCGAGAGTCCGGTCAGTTCGGCGAGGGATTCCAAAGTGCAGGATTGGGTTATGGGATTCCAAAGATCCGTTTCCGCTTGGGCGGCTCGCAGTTTCCGAAATCCCTGCTGGGTGAGGATGACACTGTTTCTGTTTCGTTGGCTATAAAGAGACATAGTAGAGAGTTACGAAGGTGGACAAACTACAACAAACAGTAGATAGACCCTTCAGGACAAATTTGAATTTTATACGTCTAACTTTACTCGATGTTTGGGGGGTGTCAAGGGGGCGATCGGCTTGAAAGCCTTGTTGGGATTGGGTTTGAGGGATTTTCGGGAAAGTTATCAGTAAAGTTTCCGGTTTAAGTTCACAAACTTCGGTGGTATTAAAGAAAAAAAAAATACATTATTGAGTCATCGTAAATCTAGAGCTTAACCGACGAATAGGAAAACATCATGAGTACCCTTTACACCATCAATGTCAAAAATTTAAGTCCCGAAAAGCAAGATTTCTATTTCTTTCAAGAGCCCGCGCAATATATCGGAGGATCGGAAGTTTATTCTAACAGTATATATAGTGCGACCTTGATGCCTTATGAGAGCAGTGGTTCGTTGTTGACTTTTCAATTTTTGCAACAGTATTATGCTGGCGTTGAAGAGCAAGCTCCCCATATAGTAGTGGGACAAAGTTCTGGATATACATCTGCAACTCAACGGATAGAATTGACAAATTCCGAATCTTCTGAATCCACAAATAATACTACTAAGATGTCGATAGAACCGGGATTAGGATTGTCAGTGCCAACTTACAGCGAGGGAGTACAACCAGGTGCTTTTCGGATTCTTACTCCTATATTTAACCCCGTTACAAACAAGTATAATGCGGGATTAGCAGTTCACAATTCCAACGGTTCAACAATTCTTTCTAATTTTATCAATGCTGCACCGAATAAGAACATCGACTGTCAGCCTATACTCATATTTTATGTACAGACTGGAAGTTTCCAAGCCGGTCAAGTAATCAATTTTACGACCTCCTCAATTGGTTCTGGAATATGTGACACAACTGCAGGAGTAACGACATTTGAGGTTGTTTACAATAGCAATGGTAGTTGGACTACTAATTCTGTCAAAAATTACCCCGGCTTGTCACAACTAATACACCGCAACTTACTAGCAGTTGAAATGGTAAATGTCAACATCAAAAATGAGGCGGGTACATCAGTTATATCTACAGGTGTTGCATCATCAAATATTGATGACCGTCCTTTGTCAGTTAATTCTTTAAGTCAGCCCGACAGAATCCATGTCAACACTGAGTATCAGATTGCCCAAAATGGCGGTACTTATCAGGGATATATATGTACGAGTAAAAATGGAAACCATGCTACATTCGCATAGTCCTGGTGCTGCCATTTAATTGTACTTATTCAGAATTTTTGATTCTTCAAAGGATCAAAAGTTTTGAAAGATGGAGAGTGAGCTTGCTCCGATTCAGGCAAACTCACTCTCCGCAAAAGATAAATAATTTAAAACCGGATTTAAAATAATGAATCAAGTTCAAAAAATTTGTTGTGTTAACAATGCTGGATTGATCATACATTTTTCAATTCGATGGCAAGATAGCTATGGTAATTGGAATAATACTAGTTGGAACAGTGGAAACTACCTCATCAATCAAACTCGAACAAGTCCAGATTTGATGGCAATCGGAGTTCCCGTTCAAGCGATTGCCATCACTCCCTATGTTCATGCAGTTTTTGGAAAAAAAAAGATGGGAATTCCATCAGTAGAGTATCAACCAAGCCGAAATACTTGGATAAATCTTTGGGTTCTATTTTGAGTTCAAAAATTTTGCTGAATGTATAGGATTGTTCCGGATTGATAACTTTCATGATAGTTTTAATCCCCGAGTATCATTCAATCAATACTCACAAGCAAAATCAGCGCGATCGCTCACCAGGCGCCTCAGTGCGACAGAAACATAAGCCTTGCTCATCCTTCACGCTTCCCTGAGTTTCAGCAAAGCCTTAGCCTTAGCCACCCGCACCAAATGCTCGACATATTCATATTGTTGCCACGATCGCGCCTCTTCCGCCGTCAACCCAATCGTCCGATTTTTTTCCAGCAAATTGGCGATCTGCTGCTGCAACGCCTCAGACGGCTTCAACGCCAAAATTTCCTCCGGGGTGGGAAGATTTGCCAAAAACTCCAAAACATCTGCCAACCCCGAAAATCCCGATTGAGCATCCGCACTCCATTCCCGCAACCCCAGTTCTAAAATTTGCGGCAACTGCTCTTGCAGCGGACTCAACCGGATCGCCAATTCGTCGGGAACTTCGACTTTGATTTACATAATTTAGCCTCCGGAGACTTGACGATATTTTATTTTAAGCCAATCGGATCGGGTTCGATAAACGGATGATTTTTGGACGATTCGCTTCATCATCATAATTGCTACGAGTCATCCCACCGATACCTCGCGCACAACCGCACCGGATTGTAATTCAATCGGATTCGGTTCGAGATAAAGCGCGATCGCCTCTTTAATATTTTCTAACGCTTCCTCTTCCGTTTCTCCCGCCGACACGCAACCGGGCAACTCCGGACACCAAACCGCCCAATCTCCAGTTTCTGAATCCGATTCGAGTACGACACGCCATTTCATGTTTATTCTCCCTTATTCATTGTCAATAAAAAAGTCGATTCAGAAGTTCATCATGGCTCATGCTAAAGTGGTTTTCGATACGAGCTTCTCGGCAACTTCACGAAGCAATCACCTCATCATGCACGATATGTAAACGGATGATTTTTGGACGATTCGCCTCATCATCATAATGGCAACGAACGGCATCTTTTACCATTTCTCGCAATTCCTCAATGCTATCAGCTTGAGTGAAGATAGATTCACCCATCGCCCTGGCGACGTAGCCCCCTTCCGGGTCATCCTCAACTAAAAAAATAATTTCTGTCATGGGATTTTCTCTTCGGCATCTTGCAAAGCTGCATTTATATTTTACAGCAATATGACATGATGAGCCCAAATTCCATCCGATCAAAGCCCCCAGAATTGGGGGTTTGGGGGTTGGGGGAAGCCCCCAGAATTGGGGGTTTGGGGGCGATTCACAGGAACTTCAACGTTGGCATCGCAATTCTGGGGCGAAGGGTGCGGTTCCACGCCTTGACATCGTAGCCAACTCGGGCTAAATTGGCAACCATGTACCCTCCCATCACCCCGAGTCCTAAGAATGCAGTTTTTATCATCATTTCAATTAATGCTGCGTTGACGACTCGAATAATTGTAGTTGGGATTCCTACATTTGACTGGATTTATATTGAAGTTGATGTTAATCGGTGCGATTAATGAAAAATAAGAATTATTTTAAATGGACGATCATTGGTATGGCTTTTGCGATTGGTTCATTATCGTCAGAACTCCCTTTTCCATCTTTAATCGGATTTGCGATCGGGCTTGGAATTGCTTTTGGTAGTGTTTTTAAAGCTTTGCATAAAATCCAGCAGAAAATTGATGATGCGGGATGATATCAAGATATCGCCATATTTTTCTTGATCGTTGTTTGTTGATTAAAGCGACCCGAGAAAATCGATCCTCCTAAGTGGGTTCAAATCCGAACCATCTTGTCGGTTGCTCTAATTATATCAGATCCAGTTATTGGATCGAAAAATCTTCCCAATCCTCTTGAGAGGATTTGAGCTATTAGCTTTGGAATTGATTCCAAAGCGGTCTGGATATCTAACCCGTTTTGTGTTCCGAGCATTCAACCGGATTTGATAGAATGTCATATCGTGAGCATTCAAATAATCGCGATCGCATCTCAATTGAATTAAGATAATACTGGGCATCAAGATTCGCATTAATAGCAATGAATATCCGTGCATTTATTATGGGCAAATTTTCGGTGCGTTCCCGACCGCCACTGACCGAATTGACTGATGATGGATCGACGGTAACGCACCCTACTGGACTGTTTCATCTTAAATGAGGCGATCCGATCTGAATCCACAGGCAAGATGCCTGTGCTACATTTTG
>NZ_JAYFER010000184.1:0-4017 GCF_055795065.1 Lyngbya sp. CCY1209 | reverse complement strand
TCCGCGCCGTAACCCACCGCCCAACAATCATATAGACGGTGCGTTACATTTCATTAACGCACCCTACACCGGCTGAATCCGTTTTTCCCATTTCCAAAAACCCCCAATTAATTCACTCCCCCAACAAAATCCGCAGGGCTCTCAACGCCGAATTGCGGTGTCCGTTGTTCACTTTCGCGAACCAATAATGGGCTTCCTCGTTGCTCATCTCCCCGACGCCCGAGGCGATATTCATGATTTTGTCCGGTTTCCGCAAAGGCTGCAACGCCTGAAATAAGATCGCCAAATTCACCCCCGTCTCCTCATCCAAAATATAGGGATTTTTGCGGCGGTAGGTGAGGGTGTTGGGGTCGTAGTTGTTCGCTTTCAAGACCTGGTAAATACTCTGCCGCGCCAAAACCAAAGCGTTCCCCTTCAGCCGCCCCAAACGCTTGGCGGCGGGGCGCCTCTTTTCCCCGGCTTTTTTGTAAGAACACTGGTAGAGTTCCAGGCCGAAGTTGTTGTTGTCCGTGGGGACGACTCGAAGTTGAAATTCCTGCATTTTGCGGGGATCTTTGAAACCGGAAAAAAACGGTGGGCGTTTCAATCATATTGGAAATCGGCGCTCAAGTTCAATCGTTCCACCGGGTTGCGATCGAGTTGAGATTTGATCTGGCGAAGCTGTGGGGGCAGTGCGTCCCCGCCTGCCGAACCCCCAGATCCGCCCGCCTGACCCCCGGGCGCGATCGCCGGATCGAACTCGAAAATCAGGGTCAAGTTCACATCTCCCTGCACACCGGGCTGGTTCAGCAGTCCATTTAGGGTACTTAGGAACCCCTGGAACCCCCGCAAGTCGCCCTGATACTCCAGGCGGACGAACTGCTGCCCGGCCTGGACGGTTACGGTCTGGTCGATTTGGAATCCGAAGCGATTCAGGAGAGGCATTGCCGTGGTGATTTTGCGGTAGTCCATCACCTGGTCCACCGATAGCGTCAGCCGGGAGATCCCCCCCACTTTCAGATCCAAACAGCGATCGCTCAGTTCCCCGAAAACCCGGTTCACCGTCCCGGAAAAGTTCACCTGCGGGGGTTTTACGTCGAACAGTCCGGGCTGTTCGGCCACCCCCGCCGGGGACGGGCCGGACGAACTCCCCCCCGGGGCCGAGAAGTGCACTTTCGTCTCCTTCGCGGCCGTTTCCCCGTCGCCGTAGTCCGCCACCAACCGAAATGTGGTGGTTTCCCCCACCTGTCCCTCATACTCGTCCGAAGGCCGGAAGTCCCCCGAAATGTGAGTTCCGTTTTGGTACAGTTGAATTTTCAGGGCCTCTTTTGCCTTCCAGCGGACGCGGACGGGCTTCATCGCCTCGGTGGAGGGCATCAGTTGGGCGCCGAGTTCGATTTCCTTGGGTTTGGGGGGTTCGAGGATGCCCCGGCGGTAGAGAACCTGGCGATCGCTAAATTCAATCGTATCTGGAAGGGTCAAAGGCGCGTCGGGGAGCTTGATGTAGACTTTCTGAGCGATCGCCATATCCCACTGTCCCTGTTCCAAACCCCGGCGGATGGTGTCGCGGAGTTTGGGAATTTCCGCCTCCACCGGCAGATTCAGGGCCAGATTTTTAGAGAACTCTTCCCGCAGGTTTTTGGTCGTCCAGCGATCGATTCCGGCCGGCCAGACCTTTTGCAGGATGTAAGCCGGGGCGAAGGGTTTGGCGTCCGCGTCGGCCTCGGCGCGGACTTTCTGGCAGTCCCGCAGGGCTTTCAAAATCACGTCCTGCTGGTTGTTTTTGCCCTTGACGGTGCTGCAATCCTGGGCGGGGAGGGTGTAGTGCATCAGGCCTTTGGGCGCCTTCACCTCGTCCTTGGCGGGGTAGAACAAATGGCGATAGGTGTTGGTGAGGACGATACGCACATCCAGGTCTATTTTCCCTTCTTTTTCTTTGAGCTGCCTCTGCTGGCTTTCGGAGATGTCCTCCAGGCGGTTGGGGCTTTTGAGGATGGTCTGGATCGCCTTGTACTCCCGCGTCAGGTCGATCGCCCGTTCCAGTTCGTGGCGGTTCGCCACCAGGAACAGGAGGCGGTTGCGGAAGGTGCGAAACTTGCCGGACTCCCCGGTATTGTTGAAGATGGTTTCCACCAGCGGCGGGGGCGGGTCCTGGGAGGAGGCGATCATGTCGTCCTCGAAGTCGATGACACACAGGGCGATGGAGTCTGCCGCGTCGTCCACGTCGGAGGCGGTGTCGGGGGCGGACACCAGTTTGAACATTTTGCTGGCGAAAATGCTGTCCCGTCGCGATCGCAGCTCGTCCTTGGCTTCGGACTGACCCACCTGCTGCTTCTCTTCGGCGATGATCTTATTGATGGAGGGTTCTTCCTTGAACCGGGCGATGGACGTGACCGGATCGATGTCGAGATACCAGGCCACCTTCCCCAACTGTTCCAGAACCCGCTCCACAAAGCCGATTTCCAGGTCGGGGGTGAGCAGCGACAGGTTCAGTTCCGATCGCCGGATGCCGGAGGAAATGCCCTGGGTGAGGGAGTGCAGGAAGATAGTTTGTGCCACCCAGGTCGAAAACGGAGGTTTACCCGCCACCTGCCACTGTTCATCCTGCGTCTGGGCGTAGGCGGGCCGGCCGTCGGGGTTGTAGATGTCGGCCTGGATGGGGAGCCGCATCAGGGGGCGCTCCAGGCGGGTGGTGAGGTCGCTCGTCACCTTTTCATCCCGTCCGATGGGGATGTGGTGGGTGTGGATCAGGGGTATCCAGACAGCGCGTCCCTCCGGGGCGGCATCGGCTTCCCGCCACAGGTGGCGGACGACGGAACCGAACAGCCGCAGGGCGCCCCGGGTGCGCTGAAAGTTCGGGATGGAGGCGATCTTTTGGGTCAGGAGTTTGAACAGTTCCGGGTGGAAGGGGTAGGAGGAGGCGATCGTCGTGCCGTAGGAGGCTTCCTTGCAACCGTCGGGCAGGTCGATGCGGCTGGCGCGGTAGGCGTTCAGGTATTCGGTCGCCGCCGCTTCTCCCGCGTCCTCCCTGACGCTCTCGAACAGCCGCTGTTTGACGATATTGTAGATTTCGATATCGGTGGAGGGACTCAGAACCCGCTCCTGTCGGGCGGAAGCCCGCATCACTTCGATGAGTTCCTGGGTTTCTTCCGCGAAGGTGTCGGATGCCGACGCCAGGGAGTAGACAAAAACGAGGCGATCGGACGAAGCGGCCAGGTCCATCAGGGAGAACAGGAACGCCACCACCTGTTTGGCGAGGTCACTGTTACCGACGGTTTTCGCCTTAGCTGTCCGCAGGTGGCGGGCGATCTCGTCCAAGATAATGACGGCGGGTTGCCCGTCGAGCAGTCGCTCCAAAACCGACGTGCCGGGGCTAATCTGGGAGTCATCGGAGCCCTTGAGAAGTTCGTAGCCGCGAATCCCGCCAATTTGGTAGGCGATTTCCCCCCAGATGGTGTAAGTTGTTACGCCGGTGTCTTTGTGAAAGACGCCGTTTTCGGGGTCGAGGTCACGGCCGTCGATCGCCGCGGCCCGCACACTGCCATCAGGAATCAAATTTAGGTCGGCGAAGCGCTCCAACCCCGGAATCCGCCGTCCTTGGCGGCAGATGTGCCACAGGGCAATTTCATCATGAGTTTTACCCCCCCCGAAACTGGTTTCGAGCCGGACGATGGGGGAGCCGACGTCGGCCCCCGTCAGTCGCCCGAACACTTCCTGAATCAGGGTGCGGATGCCGTCGGTGGGGAAGGTGTTGGCGAAGAAGACTTCCGCATCTTGGTAGACGCGGGGGGCGGTTCCCTCGACGACGGGGCGGATCTTGGCCGCGAAGATCTCTTCGGCTAGTTCTCCGCCCCGGATTTCGGCTCGGGGGACGCAGGTTGTGAAGATGGATGGCAACATGGGCGGACTCTGAGGAAAGACGGCGGGACGTTTCGGGGAGCGGTGAGGATGACTTCGGTTCGGGTAACCAATCCCCGCGAAGACAGCGACGGGGCTTTCTAGCCCTAACCTGTTACTCTGTCTCGCAGAGAGCAAGAC
>NZ_JAYFER010000183.1:0-12466 GCF_055795065.1 Lyngbya sp. CCY1209 | reverse complement strand
CGGTCCGAGTTGGGGAGGCAACCGGGGACATAGGGTGATTGGTGGGGGCAGTGCCTCTGTGCCTGCCCTTGCCATCGATCCCAGTTTGGGAGGCAACCGGGGACGGTTGCCCCCACCTTCTGTCTCCCGATTCCTATCCCAAGCAGGCGGCCAAATCTTCCTCGGGAGTTGTAATGGGTTGGAGGTGGTATTTTTCGGACAGCAATGCGAAGACATTGGGGGAAATGAACGCGGGGAGGGTGGGTCCGAGGCGGATGTCTTTGATACCCAAATAGAGGAGGGTCAGTAAGACCGCCACGGCTTTTTGTTCGTACCAGGACAGGATCATCGACAGGGGCAGTTCGTTCACGTCCATCTCGAAGGCCTGGGCGAGTCCCAGGGCGATCTGGATGGCGGAGTAGGCGTCGTTGCACTGTCCCACGTCCATGAGGCGGGGGATGCTGCCGATTTCGCCCATTTCCTTGTCGAAGAAGCGGAATTTTCCGCAGGCGAGGGTGAGGACGACGCAATCTTCGGGTACCTGGTCCACGAAGTTGGTGTAGTAGTTGCGATCGGGTTTGGCGCCGTCGCAGCCGCCGACGAGGAAGAAGTGCCGGATTTTGCCCTGTTGGACTGCTTCGATGATGCGATCGGCGACATTTAGCACTGCATTCCGGGCGAAGCCGGTTTTCACCTGGCGGGGCTCCCCGTCTTCGGCGAATCCCGGCATGGCCAGGGCTTTTTGGATGACGGGGGTGAAGTCGGGGATGTCGTCCGCCACATCTTCGAGGTAGGCGATCTCGGGATATCCCACCGGGCCGATGCTGAACAGTTTGTCCTCATAGTTTTCGTGGGGCGGCATCAGGCAGTTGGTCGTCACCACGATGGGGCCGGGGAATTTGGCAAAATCTTTGGTCTGGTTCTGCCATGCGGTCCCATAATGACCGTATAAATGGGGGTAGGTTTGTTTGAGGATGGGGTAGCCGTGGGCGGGGAGGAGTTCCCCGTGGGTGTAGACGTTGATGCCGGTGTTGGCGGTCTGTTTGAGGAGGGCTTCGAGTTGTTTGATGTCGTGGCCGGAGACTAAAATGGCTTTCCCGGCTTTGGCGTTCAGGGGGACGACGGTGGGGGTGGGGTGGCCGTAGTGGTTGGTGTGGCCGGCGTCGAGGAGTTCCATCGCCCGCAGGTTCATTTCCCCGACTTTCAGGGCCAGATTGACCCAGTCTTCCAACCCCAGATCGGGGTTTTCCAGGGCAGCCAGGGCTTCGTGGCAGAAGGTGTAGACGCGATCGTCCTCCTGGCCGAGTTCTTGGGCGTGGAAGGCGTAGGACGCCAGCCCCTTGATGCCGTAGAGGGTGGTGAGTTTGAGGGAGAAAATATCGATGTTGTCGCTGGATTCGGCGATGAAGTCGCGGGAAATTTCTTCTCCCTGGGCGACCAAACTTTCCGTCCAGTCGGGCTGGTATTGGACGGCGGGGGACCAGGCGATCGCCGTGTCGCGGGCCTCCTCCACCCGGGCTTTCAGGTTTTCCCGCAGTGCGATCGCCTCCCGGATGTAGGTATAAAAGCGTTTGCGATTGAAGTTGACGTTCGTCATGGTGGCGAACATGGACTCGCAGGTAAACACGTCCACATCGCGGGTGTCGATGCCCAGTTCCTTGGCTTTCAGGGCGACGGGGGCGATGCCCCGCAGGCAGTAAATCAGCAGATCCTGGACGGCGTTGACGTCGGGTCCCTTACCGCAGGCGCCCCACTGGTGGCAACCCTGGCCGCTGGCGGTTTGTTCGCATTGTTCGCAAAACATCAATGATTTCTCCGAGTGACTTGTAAATATTGGGGTGAAATGAATTAACGGGCCGCAACTTTACCGTTGGGGGTTTGGATCAACTCCGTGTATTCCTCCGGGAAATAGTGCAGGGTGCTGGTGACGGGGTTGGGGGCTGTCTGTCCCAGACCGCAGAGGCTGGTGGCTTTCACCATGTCGCACAACTGCTTGAGTTTTTCCAAATCGCCGTTGGTGGCCTGTTTGTTGAGGAGTTTGGTGAGCAACTGGTACATCTGCACGGTCCCGGCCCGGCAGGGGATGCACTTGCCGCAGGTTTCCCCCCGGCAGAATTCCATGTAGAATTGGGCGACCTGCACCATGCTGGTGTTTTCGTCCATGACCACCATGCCGCCGGACCCCATCATCGACCCCAGCTTGGCGAGGGATTCGTAATCAACGGGGGTATCGAGCAAGTCGGCGGGGATGCACCCCCCCGAGGGTCCGCCCGTCTGGACGGCCTTGACTTTCAAGCCGCCGGGGATGCCGCCGCCCATCTCCTCGACGATCTCCCGCAGGGTGATGCCCATCGGCACTTCGATCAGCCCATTGTTGCGGATTTTGCCCGTCAGGGAGAAGATTTTGGTGCCCTTGCTCTTTTCGGTGCCGATGCCGGCGTACCAGTCGGCGCCGTTGCGGATGATGGGGGCGATGTTGCCGAGGGTCTCCACGTTGTTAATCAAGGTGGGGCGGTCCCACAGGCCGGAGACGGCTGGGTAGGGGGGGCGAGGTCGAGGTACGCCCCGTCCGCCGCCGATGGAGGCGATGAGGGCGGTTTCTTCGCCGCAGACGAAGGCTCCGGCGCCGACGCGGATATCGATGCTGAAGTCCACGGGGGAACCCAAGATTTGGGCGCCCAAGAAGCCCTGGCGTTTGGCTTGCTGGATGGCTTTTTGTAGGCGGGTGATGGCGAGGGGATATTCGGCCCGGACGTAGATGTAGCCTTGGGTGGCGCCGACGGCATAACCGGCGATCGCCATTCCTTCCAAAATCCGGTGGGGGTCGCTTTCCAATACGCTGCGGTCCATAAAGGCGCCGGGGTCGCCCTCGTCGGCGTTGCAGATGACGTATTTCTGGCCCTCGGGCATCTTGGCGACGGTGGCCCATTTCAGGCCGGTGGGGTAGCCGGCG
Organism: Lyngbya sp. CCY1209; assembly: GCF_055795065.1. NCBI lineage: Bacteria > Bacillati > Cyanobacteriota > Cyanophyceae > Oscillatoriales > Microcoleaceae > Lyngbya > Lyngbya sp. CCY1209. The sequence continues at coordinate 9,534 of NZ_JAYFER010000183.1, read as the reverse complement.
CCGCCGCGTCCCCGCAACCCGGACTGGGTGATTTCGGCCACCACCTCTTCTGGACTCATTTCATAAATGGCGTGGTAAAGGGCTTGGTAGCCGCCCACGGCCAGGTATTCGCCGATTTTTTCGGGGTCGATCTTGCCGCTGAACTCCCGGACGATCTTCAACTGGCGGCTGAAGAAGGGGTGGTCGGGGTCGCCCCGGACGGCTTTGGCTTCGCCGCCGTTGAGGGCTTCGATGATGGAGGGGGCGTCTTCGGGGGTGACTTTTTCGTAGTGGATGCCCTCGGGTTCGACTTCCACCATCGGGCCGCGGCCGCAAAATCCCATGCAGCCGACACCGACGACCTGCACCCGATCTTCGAGTCCGGCCTGTTTGAGGGCCTTTTCCATTGCTTTTTTGACCTCGACGGACTCGGATGCCTGACATCCGGTGGAGGTGCAGCAGTGGACGCGGATGCTTTTGTGGGAGTGGCGTTCTTTTTCGGCGAGTTCGAGTAGTTCACTCAATTCCATATATCGGATCTCCTCTCTCGATGGTTGGACGTGGCGGGGGGTCAACTGGGGTCGCCCTGCCACTGTTTCAGGCGATCGACGGCGGCCTCGGGGCCCTGCTGGCCGGCTACTTTGCCGTCGAAGACGACCGCCGGGGCGATGCCGCAGGCGCCGATACAGCGGGCGGTGACGATGGAAATTTGGCCGTCGGGGGTGGTTTCCCCGGATTTGATCCCCGTTTTCTCTTCCAGGGCCGCGAGCACTTCCCCGCTGCCTTTGACGTAGCAGGCGGTGCCGAGGCAGACGACGCAGGTATGGGCGCCACTGGGTTTGAGGGAAAACAGGTGGTAGAAGGTGGCGACGCCGTAGACCTGGCTCAGGGGGAGTTGCAGCTTTCGGGCGACGTAGATGAGGACGTCTTCTTCGAGGTATCCGAAGGCTTCTTGGGCTTTGTGGAGCACTTCGATCAGGGCGTCCTGGCGGAACTGGCTGCGTTTCATGGTGATGTCGAGGACTTTGAAACGCTTGTCACCGCTGGGGTGTCCGGAGGCGGCCTGGGTTTTCCCGGCTTTCGGGGCGGTTTCGGTCGGAGATTGCATGGCGACTTTGCGGTAATTTCTACACGGTTTCAACCCGATCGCGGCGATCGCGGCGACGGCCGGTTTGACCGATCGCCGTCGTTCTCGATGGGGTCGATATTTGCTCTTGATGACAAATCTCGGCTTCGGGGGAAAATTCCATTGTTTGACCCATCCCCAAAGCAACTGTAGGGTTGTTTATCTCCAAATCTTTTGGGACTTGAACGAATCCAAAATTCTGTTCTAAATATTAAGTATAAAGGAAAGCCCGGGAAAAAAGTCTTAAAATAATTCAAAGAATTTCACGCCCGATCGCGGCGTTCCCCAGCGGACGGCTGAGGGGTCGGGTCGGGATTTCGGGGCTGACGGTCCCGCAATAAGAATTGTAAACCGACGGATGGTATTTTTATGTGTCTCGCCGTGCCCGGAAAATTACTCAGTCTCTCCGGAGAAGACCCGTTGCTGAGGACAGGTCGCGTCAGTTTTGGCGGTGTCGTCAAAGTGGTGAACCTGGCTTACGTGCCGGAAGCCGAGGTGGGGGACTACGTTTTGGTCCACGTGGGCTTCGCCCTGAGCCGGGTGGACGAGGCGGAAGCGTTACAAACCTTAGCCGATTTACAACAGATGGTGAAATTCGGTTAAAAAGTGTTAAGACCCGATTTCGGTTTCGGGCAATTTATTAGATGATTGAAAGTGTAAGGCAGGAGGCAGTCAGACGGGGGCCGATCCTTAACAAAGATTTAACCATTGGAGTCTGACTGAACGAAAAAGACCGGCCGAATCGGACAACCAACGCAGCAGGAATATTGGTGTCAAAGTATGGGGAAATGATGAGTCAATTTTTTGTGGGTTAAATTACAGAATTTTAGCGATCGCGGGGGGCAAGATAGAAACGGAGTTCGCCCAACAAAAAGACCCGACCGAGATCGCGACAAAATCACTGTTTTTTTGACCGGACACTATCTGAAGCAACGAGAGGATTTTCAGCATGAACACGAGACAATATACGACCCTGGACGGGAATGAAGCGGTCGCCCGCGTCGCCTTCCCGCTCAACGAAGTGATCGCCATTTATCCGATCACCCCCTCTTCGCCGATGGGCGAATGGGCCGACGCCTGGATGTCCGAAGGGCAGCCGAACCTGTGGGGAACGGTGCCGTCGGTGGTAGAAATGCAGAGCGAAGGTGGCGCGGCCGGTGCCGTCCACGGCTCCCTGCAAGGGGGGTCCCTGACGACGACCTTCACCGCCTCCCAGGGATTATTACTAATGATCCCCAACCTGTACAAAATCGCCGGGGAACTGACCTCAGCCGTCCTCCACGTCGCCGCCCGTTCCGTGGCTGCCCAGGCCCTGTCCATCTTCGGGGATCACAGCGACGTGATGGCGATCCGGGCCACCGGCTGCGCCCTGCTGTGTTCGGCCTCGGTTCAGGAAGCCCAGGATTTGGCCCTGGTCGCCCACGCCAGCACCCTGAAGGCCCGGGTCCCCTTCGTCCACTTCTTCGACGGGTTCCGCACCTCCCACGAAGTGCAGAAAATCGAACTCCTCGAACGCAGCGACCTGCGGGCGATGATCGACGACGAGGACGTTTACGCCCACCGCGCCCGGGGACTCACCCCCGATCGCCCCGTATTGCGCGGCACCGCCCAGAACCCGGACGTCTTCTTCCAAGCCCGGGAAAGCGTCAACCCCTTCTACAACACCTGTCCGGAAATCGTCCAGAACGCGATGGACAAATTCGCCGAACTCACCGGACGGGAATACAAACTGTTCCAATACCACGGCGCCCCCGACGCCGATCGCGTGGTAATTTTAATGGGTTCCGGCTGCGAAACCGCCCACGAAACCGTAGATTACCTGACCGGACAGGGCGAAAAAGTCGGTGTGCTGAAAGTGCGCCTGTACCGGCCCTGGGACGCCAGCGCCTTCCTCGGTGCCGTGCCCGAAACCGTGAAAGCGATCGCCGTTTTGGACCGCACCAAGGAACCGGGCGCGAGCGGCGAACCCCTCTATCTAGATGTCGTCACCGCCATCAGCGAATCCTGGGAAGGCACCGCGCCCAAAATCGTCGGCGGCCGCTACGGGCTCTCCTCCAAAGAGTTCAACCCGGCAATGGTGAAAGCCGTCTTCGACAACCTCAGCCAAGACAAACCCAAAAACCACTTCACCATCGGCATCAACGACGACCTCACCCAGACCTCCCTCCCCTTCGATGCCAGTTTCTCCACCGAACCGGACAGCGTCATCCGCGCCATGTTCTACGGCCTGGGGTCGGACGGCACCGTGGGCGCCAACAAAAACTCCATCAAGATCATCGGCAACGATACCGCCAACTACGCCCAGGGCTATTTTGTCTATGACTCCAAAAAATCCGGCGCCGTCACCGTCTCCCACCTGCGCTTCGGACCCGATCCGATCCGCTCCACCTATTTGATCAACCAGGCCAACTTCGTGGGTTGCCACCAGTGGACGTTCCTGGAAAAACTCAGCGTCCTGGACGGAGCCGCCGACGGGGCCACCTTCCTGCTCAACAGCCCCTACGGACCCGATGAGGTGTGGAGTCGCCTGCCGATCGAAATTCAAGAACCCATCGTCCGCAAGGGTCTGAAATTCTACGTCATCGACGCCAACAAAGTGGCCCGGGACAGTGGCATGGGCAACCGCATCAACACCGTCATGCAGGTGTGCTTCTTCGCCCTGGCCGGGGTACTGCCGCGGGATGAAGCGATCGCGAAAATCAAGAAAGCGATCGAAAAGACCTACGGCAAGAAAGGGGCGGAAATCGTCCGCATGAACCTGCAGGCCGTGGACAACACCCTCGAAAACCTGTTCGAGGTCAACGTCGGGGAAGTCAACAGCGACGTCCGCATGGTGCCGCCCGTCCCGGCGAGCGCCCCCGATTTCGTGCGGGAAGTCGAAGGCATGATGCTCTCCCGCCAGGGCGACCAACTGTCGGTGAGTCAACTGCCCTGCGACGGCACCTACCCCACCGGCACCTCCAAATGGGAGAAACGCAACGTCGCCCAGGAAATCCCCGTCTGGGACCCGGATGTGTGCGTCCAGTGCGGCAAGTGCATTATGGTCTGTCCCCACGCCGTCATTCGCGGTAAGGCCTACGACGAAGGCGCCCTGGAAAACGCCCCGGAAACATTTAAATCAACGGCCGTCAAAGATAAGGCTTTCTCCGGCCAAAAATTCACCATCCAGGTGTCCCCGGAAGACTGCACGGGCTGCGGCGTGTGTGTGGATGTCTGTCCGGCCAAGAACAAGTCCATGCCCTCCAAGAAGGCGATCAACATGGAATACCAGCCGCCGCTGCGGACTCAAGAGCGGGAAAACTGGGATTATTTCCTGAATTTGCCCAACCCCGACCGTCGCAACTTGCGGTCTGACCTGATCAAGCAGCAGCAGTGGCAGGAGCCCCTGTTCGAGTTCTCCGGCGCCTGTGCCGGCTGCGGGGAAACCCCCTACATCAAGCTGGCGACCCAACTGTTCGGCGATCGCATGGTCGTCGCCAACGCCACGGGTTGCTCCTCCATCTACGGCGGCAACCTGCCCACCACCCCCTGGGCGCAAAACGCCGACGGCCGCGGCCCAGCCTGGTCGAATAGCCTGTTTGAAGACAACGCCGAATTCGGCCTCGGCTTCCGCCTGTCCATCGACAAGCACACCGGCTTCGCGTCGGAACTGCTGCAAAAACTGGGATCGACCGTCGGGGACGAACTGGTGGCGAAAATCGTCAACAACCCGCAAAAATCCGAGGCGGACATCTGGGAGCAGCGGGAACTCGTCGGACAGGTGAAACAAAAACTGCAAGGGTCCGACGACCCCGACGCCAAACAGTTGCTCAGTGTCGCCGACTACCTGGTTAAAAAATCCGTCTGGATCGTCGGCGGGGACGGCTGGGCCTACGATATCGGCTACGGCGGTTTGGATCACGTCATCGCCAGCGGCCGCAACGTCAACATCCTGGTGATGGATACGGAGGTCTACTCCAACACCGGCGGCCAGTCCTCCAAGGCCACGCCGCGGGGGGCCGTCGCCAAGTTCGCGGCCGGTGGCAAACCGTCGCCCAAGAAGGACTTGGGTTTGATCGCCATGACCTACGGCAACGTCTACGTCGGCTGCGTGGCGATGGGGGCGCGGGATGAACACACCCTGAAGGTGTTCCTGGAGGCGGAGGCTTACGACGGGCCGTCCCTGATCATCGCCTACAGCCACTGCATCGCCCACGGTATCAATATGGCGACGGCGATGACCCACCAGAAGGCCCTCGTCGAAAGCGGGCGCTGGCTGCTGTACCGCTACAATCCCGAATTGAAGACCCAGGGCAAGAACCCGCTGCTGCTGGATTCGCGATCGCCCAAGAAAACCATCGAAAAATCCATGTACGCGGAAAACCGCTTCAAGATGCTCACCAAAACCAAGCCCATCGACGCCAAACGGCTGCTCAAGGAGGCCCAGGAAGACGTGAACACCCGCTGGCAGATGTACCAATATCTGGCTAACCGTCCCCTGGACGGCAACGGTAACGGCCACGGCACGCCGGCCGAAGCCGAGGGCGAAAGCCAATCGACTCCGACCAGCTAAACGAAGCGGGGGGGGAGTGAGGGAGTCGGGAGTCGGTATTAGGGAGTCGGGATTTAGAGGGGCCGTTTCTTTCGGAACTTCCTCTGCTTCCTCCGCTTACCTCCGCCTCCTCTGCCTCCTCAGCTTCCCCCACACCCGACATCCTAATTTTCACGAGGACTAAGATCATGGATTTGAGTACGACTTATTTGGGATTGAACTTGCGGACTCCCATCGTCCCGTCCGCGGCCGCCCCTTTGTCGGAGGATGTGGACAATATCCGGCGCATGGAGGACGCCGGCGCTGCGGCGGTGGTGCTGCACTCCCTGTTTGAGGAACAACTGCTGCGGGAAAAATTTGAACTGCACCACCATTTGGAGTACGGGACTAACAGTTTCGCCGAAGCGCTGACCTATTTCCCGGAACCGGACGAATTTCACGTCGGGCCGGAACTGTATCTGGAACATATCCGCGCGGCTAAGGCGGCGGTGAACATTCCGATTATCGCCAGTTTGAACGGTTTCTCCTCCGGGGGTTGGGTGGAATATTCCCAACTGATGCAGGAAGCGGGGGCCGACGCGATCGAGTTGAACATCTACTACGTCCCCACGGATTTCGACATGAGCGGGGCCCAGGTGGAGGAAAACTACCTCACTACCCTGCGGGAAGTGAAGGCGGAGGTGACGATCCCGGTCACCATGAAGCTGAGTCCGTTTTTCAGCAACATGGCGAACATGGCGAAGCGGTTGGACGAAGCCGGGGCGGACGGTCTGGCCCTGTTCAACCGCTTCTTGCAGCCGGATATCAACCCGGAGGAATTGGAAGCGGAGGCGGGTTCGGTGCTGAGTTCCCCCCACGATATGCGCCTGCCGATGCGCTGGATTGCGATCCTGTACGGCCGCATCAATGCGGATTTGGCGGCGACGAGCGGCATCGCCCGGGGCCACGACGCCATCAAGATGTTGATGGCGGGGGCGAAAGTCACCCACGTCTGTTCGGCCCTGCTGCGGCACGGCATCGGCTACATCCGGGTGATGGAAGATGAGATCAAGCGCTGGATGGAAGAGTACGAATACGAGTCGGTGAAGCAGATGCAGGGTTCGATGTCCCAGCGCCACTGCGATGATGAGTCGGCTTACGAACGGGCGCAGTACATGAAGGCGATCACGTCCTACGAATCGTCCTACGAACCGGAACGCACCTTGTTCTAGATGTAGTCAATAGCGGGGGCGATTTCCGAATCGCCCCTACCGTTGGATTGATTTTGTTACCCCCCGATCGCCGAATGGATCGGGGTTGCTTTTGCCTGAAATTCCTGAGTGCAAGGGGTTTCGGGCTTACGAATCGGCGACCGTCACCGCCCGTTTGGGGGTGATATCACAGGTGGGGCTGTATCAAAATCACACATCGCCTGCATGAAAATGCAGATACTTGACACAGATAAAGTCGTTCAAACTCCGTATTTTTACCATGATCTGTATTCGCGATGTCGTCCAAAATGCGATCGCCACGGGCTTTTTGAGCTTGGAGGCGGAAAACCAACTCCGGCAGATGTTGAAAACTACCCAAAATGACGGGGATGCCCTCGATGCCTTCGCCAACCTTCAAGTCGCCGCGATGACCGGAAAAGTCCGGCAGGAGTCCCGGGAAATGTTTCAATCTCGATAGGTTTCCGGGCGATCTACACCCTCCGAGATACTTCACAAACAATCAACAAAGCACAACCGTATTTTTACGATTGTACTTTATCAATTAATAATTAATAATTAATAATTAATAATCGACACAGCGAACGGCGCTGTAATTTCGGGAATGGGGAATCGGGAATTTTTGACATTTGACTTTCCCCACACCCGGCGATCGCGATCCTGGAGAGACTCAGCCAAAATTCCACATGATGGGATAATCTTCTTCGAGGTGGTCGGTGACGATCCGCCCGATCCGGTCGATGTTCTCGAGATCTTCCGGGGACAGGCGCACCTCCGCCGCCTTGACATTTTGCTCCACCTGGCTGCTATTTCGCGCCCCGGCGATCGCGTGGGTTCGGGGTCGGGCGATCAGCCACGCCAGGGACAACTGCGCCAAAGTACAGCCCTTTTCGGCCGCGATCGGACGCAGGCGATCGAGAGCCTCTTGGACGCGGCGGTAGTGGTCCGGGTTTTGGAAGAGTTTATTTTTGTTGCGGTGGTCCCCCTCCTGAAACTGGTGGTCTGGTCCGAACTTTCCGGTCAGGAGTCCCTGGGCCAGGGAAGAGTAGGCCAAAATCGAAATGTTGTTTTCCACGCAGTAGGGCATCGTTTCCCGTTCCACGTCCCGCCAAAACAGGGAATAGGGGGGTTGCAGGCTGTCGATGCGGCCGTAGCGGGCGGCTTCTTCCATCTGCGATCGCGAAAAATTCGACACCCCGATCGCGCGGATTTTCCCTTTTTCTTTCAGCGTGTTGAGGGCGTCCATCGTCTCGCCGATGGGGACGATTTCGCTGTTGAACGCTCCCGAAGGCCAGTGAATTTGGTAGAGGTCGATATAATCGGTCTTGAGACGTTTCAGGGAGCGATCGCAGGCGGCCAGAACCTGGTCGTATTTCAAATGGTCGGCGAAAACCTTGCTGGCGTAGACCACGCGATCGCGGAGATCCGACACCGCCTCGGCGATCAGTTGTTCCGAACGGCCCGAGGCGTAAACTTCCGCCGTGTCGATGGTGGTGATACCGGCCTCGACGGCATCGCGGATCGCCCGGACGAGTTCCGACTCATCGACCCCGCGCCATCCCCCCGTGTCGGCCTGCCAGGTCCCCAAAATGACGGGCGTCATTTGAATGTCCGACGTGCCGAGCGATCGCGTTTCCATAATTTGAACTCCTCAAAATATTGTCAGATATTCAATTCTTCACTATCTTAAGAAAAAAGCGATCGCGCCGTACAATTCCCACCTCAAGATATGTCTCCGGAGAGATTTTTATCCGCCGCCCTCAAAGAATGGAACGTGGCAGTCAACGCCCTGGAAGCGGGGGAAACCGCCGTGCTGGTCCGCAAAGGGGGCATCCGGGAACGGGGGGGGCGCTTCGGCGTCGATTTCAACCCGGTGCTATTGTATCCGACTTTCGAGCATCAGAAGCCCGACTGGCTCAAACCCGAATACCGGGATTCTGTGGAACCCGTGCCGTCGGGGTGGCATCCCGATCGCGTCCGAGTCGGCAGTTGGGCGGAAATTACCGATCTTTTCAGTTGGGAAACGTCCCGGGCGGAAACGGTGGCGGACGCCCTGTCAAATTTCATCATTTGGAACCGGACATTTTTGGGCGATCGCCTCAACTGGAAACCCCAAAAACCCCTGCATATTCTATTGCTGAGAAGTTACAAACTTCTCGACCCCGTGGAAATTCCCTATCGGGACGCCTACGGGGGATGCCGGTCGTGGATCGAGTTGGAAACCGCCGTCTCTATCGCCCGGTCTTCTCCCGTTTTGAACGCCGACGAATACGGGGAACTCGGCGATCGACTGCGCGACACCATTCGGAGTGTCTCGGGAGACTGAAAAAAAAACTCGAAATTTTGGCGGCGAAAGGGGTTGACGGGGGGCGACGATTTGCGGTAAACTATTGACATAAAGCTCCATAATGGGAGTGGTGACAAAAATAAAAATTTGACCACCACTCCCATTATCTAAAATAATACCGGAAGTCAAGCGAAAAAGCAACAACCCCCCAAAAAAAAGCGAAATTTTTAACATTTCTTAATTTTTTTTTTCAAAAAATTTTAAATTCGGGCATCGAGCCCGAAGTTGTCAGATGCACCCGGGGGAGGCCGGGGTTGGGAAAGGGTCTTACGAGAAAAGGACGAGAGCTTGAAAGCCGTGTCTTTTTAAAGCACGGATGAAAAGCGAACGGCGACTTCAGTCG
>NZ_JAYFER010000182.1:0-8352 GCF_055795065.1 Lyngbya sp. CCY1209 | reverse complement strand
GACCGCTTGGGAATCAATTCCCGAGGGCGCAAGCCAGGGGCCCCAACCCGATCAAATCATATTCAGATGATTGGGGAGGTTGTACGAATCTGATGTAAGATGTCGCCTCTGCCTCCTCTGCCTCCAGCCCCCGAGTCCCGATTTTTGACAAACTGGACAACCATTATCATGTCGAATCCCCAGCAGCGACAGTCCTGGATGGCAACTTTGGCGAAATCCTCCCTAAAAGCCCTGGAGGATAGAATCGCGGATTTGCAACCCCTGCCCCCCTACGATTTTTTGCGACCCCCGGAAATTGGCCTGACGATGGTCCGGGGGCGCGCCGGGGGGACGGGGGAAATTTTCAATTTGGGGGAAATGACCGTGACGCGGTGCGCGGTGCAGTTGGGCGATCCCGCCGCCATCGTCGGGTTCGGTTATGTGGCTGGCCGATCGCGCCGTCACGCGGAACTCGCGGCCCTGTGCGACGCCCTTTTGCAACATCCCCAGTGGCGCGATCGCATTCAACAATCGGTGATCGAACCCCTGCAAGGGGAACTCCGGCAACAACACGCTGCCCGGGCCCGACAGACCGCCGCCACCCAGGTCAACTTTTATACGCTGGTGCGGGGGGAGTCGGAATGACCGTTCAACTTCCCGGACTGGCCGATCCGGTCCACGACGCCCAAACCAGCTTTCGCGCCCTGTTGGACGCCCTGTCCCACCCCGGACAACCCCGGACGATTCCACCCTTTTTAACCCCTCCCAGGGACCTCAACCCGGCCTGTGCGATCGCTTGTCTGACCCTGTTGGACTTGGAAACCGAGGTCTGGCTGAGTCCGGAATTTCCCTCGGAGGTGGGGCGGTGGCTGGTGTTTCACAGCGGTTGTCGGTGGGGAACCGACCCCGGAACGGCCGATTTTGCCCTGATTCGAGATATCGCCGAACTGCCCGATCTGACCCAATTCAACCCCGGAACGGCGGAAGAACCGGAAACCGCCGCCACCCTGCTGATCCAGGTTCCCAGTTTGCAGGGGGGAGAAGCCGTCACCCTCACCGGGCCGGGAATTTTGGGGGAACAAAACATTAATTTGCCCGTTTCTGCCCAATTTTGGGTACAGTGGCGGGAAAATGTCCGACAATATCCGCAAGGAATTGACATCTTTTTTTTCAGCGATCGGGAGGTGGTCGGTTTGCCCCGAACCGCCCAACTGAAACCGTCGGAAGGAGAGCGTTGAGATGGCTTACGTCGCCGTCAAGGGAGGACAACAGGCGATCGAAAATGCGGAGGCCCTGCTGAAGGCGTGGCGGCGGGGCGATCCGGACGTGCCGGAGTTGACCCTCGACCAGATCCAACAACAACTGTCCCTGGCCGTCGATCGCGTTATGTGCGAGGGGAGTCTGTGCGATCGGGAACTGGCGGCTTTAGCGATCAAACAGGCCTGGGGGGACTTGGTGGAGGCGGTATTTTTGCTGCGGGCCTACCGGACGACCCTGCCCCGGTTCTACTCCAGCCAACCCCTGGATACGGGGAAAATGCAGGTTTCCCGGCGCATTTCCGCCATTTTTAAGGACGTCCCCGGCGGCCAGCAGTTGGGCCCGACGTTCGACTACATCCACCGCCTCCTGGACTTCAAATTGGCGGCGGAGGGGGAGGCACCGCCGGCGCCGGAAGCCGAAATTCCCCCATCAGACATCCCCCGCGTCACCGATACCCTCGGTCAGGAGGGGTTGCTGCAACCCGAACCCCCCCAGGACAACCGACCCGCCGACCTGACTCGTCAACCGTTGAAACTGCCCACCGGACGGGATGCGCGGTTGCAAAATCTGGCCCGGGCCGACGAGGGGTTTTTACTGGCTTTGGCCTATTCCACCCAGCGGGGGTACGGCAAAAATCACCCCTTCGCGGGGGAGGTGCGGGTGGGGATGGTGGAGGTGATCATCTGTCCGGACGAGTTGGGGTTCGAGGTGGCGATCGGGGAAATTACGGTGACGGAGGTGCAGATGGTCAACCAATTTTCCGGATCGAAGCAGATTTTACCCCAATTTACCCGCGGCTACGGGTTGACGTTCGGCTACAACGAGCGGAAGGCGATGTCGATGGCCCTGGTGGATCGGGCGATGCGATCGCCGGAATTGGGCGAAGCGATTCAGGGTCCGGCCCAGGATCAGGAATTCGTCCTCTCTCACTCCGACAATGTGGAGGCTCAGGGGTTCGTCCAACATTTGAAACTGCCCCATTACGTCGATTTTCAATCAGAATTAAATTTGATCCGCCAAATGCGGCAGGACTATCAATGTTAAACCGCCGCTCGTAGCACAGGCATCCTGCCTGTGAAAATATCCCCCATTATCCCTCTTAGATCCCCTTTGAAAGGGGGGAGAATTGGGGGGAGAATTGGGGGGAGAAAGGGGGAAGAAAGGGGGGAGAAAGAGGAGGCTTCGCTTTAAGTTCAACGGGTATTTTATCCTCCAATTTACCCGGTCAGATTGAGAACAACTATAGATGCAATTCAAGTCAATTTATGAGTGACAATGGAACGATAACAGAGACCCCAGAACCCGGATTTAACTTCGCCTATTTGGACGAACAAACGAAGCGATCGATCCGGCGATCGCTCCTCAAAGCCGTAGCGATTCCGGGTCATCAAATCCCCTTCAGTTCCCGGGAAATGCCCATGTCCTACGGCTGGGGGACGGGTGGCATTCAAATCACCGCTTCGGTTATCGGAAAAACGGATACTCTGAAAGTCATCGATCAGGGTTCGGACGACACCACCAATGCGGTAAATATCCGCCGCTTTTTTACCCGTGTCTGCGGTGTAAAAACTACCGAAAAAACATCGGAAGCGACGTTAATTCAAACCCGCCACCGCATCCCAGAAACCCCTTTGAAATCAGGTCAAATTATCATCTACCAAGTCCCGATTCCCGAACCCCTGCGGTGGCTGGAACCGTCCGCCGTCGAAACCGACAAAATGCACGCCCTCGAAGAGTACGGGCCGATGTACGTCAAACTCTACGAAGACATTACAAAATTCGGTCATATCGCCACATCCTACGATTATCCGGTGCGGGTTCACGATCGCTATTTGATGAGTCCGAGCCCGATTCCGAAATTCGACAATCCCAAACTGAATATGAATCCGGCGTTACAGTTATTTGGGGCGGGCCGGGAAAAGCGAATTTACGCGATTCCACCCCACACGGAAGTCAAAAGTTTGGACTTTGAAGACCATCCATTTTCGGTGCAAAAATGGGACAAATCCTGCCACTTTTGCGGGTCGAAAGATAGCTTTTTAGATGAGGTCGTCACCGACGATCGCGGCGGTCGGATGTGGATCTGTTCGGATACAGATTATTGTCAATCTCGACAACAACTCATTCAAACACAATCCCATGATTAAATTTGATCACACTCCCCTTTCATTTAACAGTCGTCGAGTCTGGGTGATGCTGTTGGAAAAAGGCATCGAATTCGAGGAAGCGATCGTCAATTTGAACGGCGATCAATATCAGCCGGAGTTCTTGCAACTGAATCCCTTTCATCACATCCCGGTTTTGGTGGATGAGGATTTTACCCTGATCGAATCATTGGCGATGATGGACTATTTGGATGCGAAATATCCCGACCCGAGTTTCACTCCGAAAAATCCGCGATCGCTGGGTATCATGCGGATGTTGGAGTTGGTCATTATGAACGAATTATTACCCGCCACCGTCCCCCTACTCAAACGATTTGCGGGGGTGCTGGACGAACCAGATGAGTCCCTGAAGCAATCCCATGAAAAACTCGATACCATCCTTAATTTTTATCAAGATTATTTGGGCGATCGCGATTATTTAGTCGGCAATGAAATCACCCAAGCCGATTTCGTCGCCGGGACCGCCATTCCCTCTTTGGAAATACTGGGTTTTTCTCTGGAGTCCTATCCAAAAATACAAGCATGGTGCGATCGCCTGCAAAGCCGGGAAAGCTGGCAAAAAACCGCACCCAAACCCGAAATGGTGGAAGCGGCGATGAGTGGCATCAAATCGAGGGTCGCAAAAATGTAAATTCATGTCTAATCAAAGTCCCCCTTCCCAAGGGGGATTTAGGGGGATCATTAACTCAAAGTCCCCCTTCCCAAGGGGGATTTAGGGGGATCATTAACTCAAAGTCCCCCTTTTTAAGGGGGATTTAGGGGGATCTTTCCCGATTGAATGAGAAAGACCGTTAATGTCATTGATTGAAAACAGGCAGGATGCCTGTGCTACGAGGTACGAGGTAGATCGTTAATATTTATGGGTCTGAACAATTTATGAATGTCGAGTTAAAAACACAATTCGGACAGTTAAAACCTCTGTTGAGAGTCGAAAACTTGAGTCAATCTTACGGATCAATTTTAGCCTGCGATCGCATCAGTTTTGACCTCTACCCCGGACAAGTTTTGGGAATCGTCGGCGAGTCCGGATCGGGAAAATCGACCCTGCTGAATTCTTTGGCGGGATATCTACCCAGTCAGGCGGGGACGGTGATTTATAATGGCGATCGCGGCTATCCCCTCACTTTCAATACTCTCCCCGAAGTGATGCGGCGGAAACTGTTAAAAACGGAGTGGGGATTTGTCAGGCAAAATCCTCGGGATGGACTGCGGATGGACGTAACTGCGGGAGCGAATATCGGCGAACGATTGATGGATATCGGCGTCAGAAATTATGATAAAATTAGACAAGAAGCTGTTCATTGGATGGAACAGGTGGAAATCGATCCGACTCGCATCGATTCCTTTCCGTTTACCTTTTCGGGGGGGATGCAACAACGCCTCCAACTCGCCAGGGTTTTAGTCACCAATCCCCGGTTAATTTTGATGGACGAACCGACGGGGGGGTTGGATGTTTCCGTCCAGGCGAGGCTATTGGATCTGTTGCGATCGGTGGTCAGAAATTTGCATTTGAGCGTTATTTTAGTCACCCACGATTTGGGTGTCGTCCGCCTGTTGGCACATCAACTTTTGGTGATGAAAAATGGCAGGGTTGTGGAAGCGGGATTGACGGATCAAGTGTTGGACGATCCCCAGCATCCCTACACCCAACAGTTGGTGAGTGCGACGTTGATGCCTTGAAGACTTTTCCTGGGTAAGGGGAGGGATCGGAATTGACGACTTTTCAAAATAAGATGATGGATTCGGAGTTAATCAATCAACAACAACCGACGGATATTTCTGCCGATACCCGTTTGAAGGCAGAAAATATTGATAAAGGATTTGTCCTCCACAATCAGGGGGGGGTGCATCTGTCAGTTTTGGAAGGAGTTTCGCTGACGGTGGATGCCGGGGAGTGCGTGATTTTGGCGGGAAAATCGGGTTCCGGGAAGTCCACGTTCATGCGATCGCTTTACGGAAATTATCGGGTCGATCGCGGTTCGATTTGGGTGAAACATGACGAAAATTGGTTGGATTTGGTGAAACTTCAACCCCACGAACTGTTAGAAATTCGCCGAAAAACCATCGGTTATGTCAGCCAATTTTTGCGCGTCATTCCCCGGGTTCCCGCGATCGCGGTGGCGATGGAACCGCTGTTGGAATTGGGGGTTGATCGCGAGACGGCGTGCGATCGCGTCGAGGAATTATTCCGGCGTCTCAACCTCCCCGAACGCCTCTGGAATCTCTCCCCCACCACCTTTTCCGGCGGCGAAAAACAGCGGGTGAATATCGCCAGAGCCCTATCCGTCAACTCTCCAATTTTGCTGTTGGACGAACCGACTTCTTCCCTGGATGAAATCAACCGCCGGGAGGTGATAGAATTGTTGGCAGAACGCAAAAACCAAGGAGCGGCATTGATCGGTATTTTCCACGATGAGGAAGTCCGCAACCGCATCGGAACTCGGGAACTCACTTTTGCAAATCCCCATGAAAATGGTAAAATTTAACTTCGAGATAAGATATTGTTAACCTCAGCCGTTCAAAAAATTAATAAAGTATGGGAAGCACCCCCGTTTGTCTCTAAAAATCATAACTCTAAACCATGAACGAACAGGTTTACACCAATTATCGCCTGCAATTACCCGATCGCGAAGTGTTGGGGACGCTGGTGGTTCGGGACGGCAAAATTGCCGACATTCAACCGGGAATTGTTTCTCAAGGTGAAAATGGCAACGGGGACTATCTTTTACCCGGATTGATCGAACTCCACACCGACAATTTTGAACGGTGTATGTCACCCCGTCCGGGAATAAAATGGCCGATCGAGGCGGCTGTGGTTTATCACGATCGCGATCTGATCAGTTCCGGAATTACCACGGTTTGTGACGCGATCGCGATCGGAGACGTGAAACCCAACTCCAACCGCCTGACGGATTTTCAGCCGATGATCGATGCCATTCACGAGGCACAAGAAACCGGACGTTTTCTGAGCGATCACCGGATTCATTTGCGGTGCGAATTGTCCTTTGAATCGGTTTGTGAGATTGCCGAAGAATATACCGATCATCCCCTGTTATCCCTGATTTCCGTGATGGATCACACGCCGGGACAGCGGCAGTTCGTCAAAATCGAAAAATACACGGAATATTATATGGGAAAATATGGCATTTCCGCAGAAGAAATGCATCGGTTCATCAAAAGGCGAAAGGAAAAACAACAACTCTATGCCGAAAAGAACCGAAAAGCTTTGGTCGCACTGAGTCGCGATCGCAATATTTCCCTCGCCAGCCACGACGATGCCACCGTCGAACACGTCCGGGAAGCCGTGGCAGATGGTGCGGCGATCGCCGAATTTCCCACCACATTGGACGCGGCGGAAGCGGCCCACAATTCCGGGTTGAAAGTCCTGATGGGATCGCCGAATTTGGTTCTGGGGGGGTCCCACTCCGGCAATATTTCCGCGATGGAATTGGTGGAACGCGATCGCGTCGATATTCTCTCATCCGACTACGTTCCCCGCAGTTTGCTTCAGTCGATTTTTATCATTTCCCAGAAAATGCAAAAACCCATCTATCAAACCATGCAATATGTCACCGGCAACCCGGCGAAGGCGATCGGCCTTTTCGACAGCCGGGGGAGTTTGGAAGTTGGCAAACAAGCTGATATAATTACCGTTCATGACGATGGGATCGTTCCCCGGATCACCTCCGTTGTTCGTCGAGGTCGTCGCGTTGCCTAACTGAAAATAAAAATGAGCGATCGAGAGTTGATTGTTTACGCCTGTCCGGTGGGTGAGTTGAACGAGAAAATCGAAGCCTACTTTCGCAAAACTCGAGACGTTTGCGGTGCGAATTCGGCTCACAATTATATGCCTCACTGTTCTCTGACGGGATTTTTTCAAGACAGTGAAACGGCGATTTCGTCCGATGTTGAAATTTTGAATCGGCTGTTAAAGTTATCGGAAATTTCGATAAAAATTACCGGCATGACTTTCAAAGAACATTGGCACGGATTGGAAATTAACGCGCCGGAACTCAAAACAACGATCGCCGATTTTATTGCCGAATCTCAGGCAATTTCCGACCCGAAAAACTTGCGATCAAAAGATTGGCTGCATTTGAGTTTTGCCTACAATTTTGAAGCCGGAAATTATGAAATACTAAAAAAAATCGCTCTCGATTCAATCGACATCAATGCTCCCGTACAGTGGGAAATCCGATTTTATCAGCGGCATGAGGACGGTTCTTGGACGTGCCATCAATCTTGGACAGTTTGATATTTAATTGGCTTAAAAAATCAATCCATCAATAAAATAGACTGATAGCGCTAAAGCGCAACAACGAATTGAAAGAGGTCAAATTATGACTTTAGAAACGATTCTCGAAATTTTAGAAACTCGCGGACATGAGCAGTACGGAAAAGAGGCCGTCAGCCAGCTCGAACACGCCTTGCAGTGTGCGACTTTGGCGCAAAATGCCGGATCGTCCCCCGAGTTGATAACAGCCAGTTTGCTGCACGATTTCGGACATTTGATTCACGATTTAGGAGAAGATACCGACATCGACGATCGCCACGAATATCGCGCCATTCCACCCCTGAAAAAGTTATTTGGCGAAGCCGTCACCGAACCCATCCGCCTTCATGTACAAGCCAAACGTTACCTCTGCGCCACCCAACCCCAGTATCGGGACAATTTGTCTCCGGCTTCTCAATTTAGCCTGGAATTGCAGGGGGGGATTTTTTCGGCGGAAGAGGCGATCGCCTTCATCCGGCAACCCCACGCGGAAGATGCCGTCAAACTGCGGCTTTGGGACGATCGCGCCAAAGTTATCAACTGTAAAACCCCGAATTTGGATGAGTTTATTCCCGTCCTGCAATGGTGCTTGAAATCGACCTAATTTGTCATATCAGATCCGCCGGTTTGACCGCACCCCCCGGCTCCCATCCCCCCCAACCCCCATCCCCCCCA